>QZKV01000156.1 GCA_003599575.1 Desulfobacteraceae bacterium
TATATCGGTCACACCCATGACGGCATTCATATTGGCGCCGTCGGCGTAGACCAGCCCGCCCTTGGCATGGACGATGTCGGCCACACGGCGGATGTGTTTTTCGAACAGCCCCAGTGTGTTGGGATTGGTTACCATGATTCCGGCGGTCTGATCGTCCATGCGATCGGCCACCGCCTGCGGTTCCAGTATGCCGTCGGGACCGGAGGGCACCGACACGGCGGAAAATCCGCACAGCCTTGCGCTGGCAGGGTTGGTGCCGTGGGCCGTGTCCGGGATCAGGATTTTGCTGCGGGGGGTGCCCTGCGCGGCGTGATGAGCATAAAAAATAAGCATGCCGGCCAGCTCGCCCTGCGCGCCGGCGGACGGTTGCAGAGAAACCGCTTCCAGGCCTGTGATCTCGGCCAGCCAGCGTTCCAGGTCGAACATGAGTCGCAAGAGACCCTGGCTTAATTCTGCCGGAAGCAAGGGGTGGGCGCTGGCGATGCCCGCCAGGCCGGCCTGGCGTTCGTTGGTTTTGGGATTGTACTTCATGGTGCACGAGCCCAGCGGGTACATGCTGCTGTCCACGCTCAAATTCCATTGGCTCAGGCGGGTGTAATGGCGCACGATCTCCGGTTCGCTCAGATCGGGCAGATCCGGTCCCTCGCCGGACAGCGACGCGTCCAGCGGATGGGAGGGAACATCGCGCGACGGCATGGAAAAAGCCGTGCGCCCGGCCGCGCCCATTTCCCACAACAAGGGTTCACTGAGGATCGTTCCGGTGGTTTCGGTCATGCGGTCGCCTCCTTGACCAGAAAATCGAGGTCCTCTTTGCTGCCGGTTTCGGTTGCGCACAACACGTAGTGATCGGGCAGTTCCGGATAGAACCGCGCCAGCGGCAGTCCGGCGATGATCTTGCGGTCCAGCAGACGCCGATAACAGCCGGACGGCAGCCGCACGACGAATTCATTGAACACCGGCGCGCTGAAGGGTACGGTCACACCGGCCGATTGCAAGGCGCTTTTTAAATAGCCGGCCCTGTCATAATTGAGCCGGGCCAACTGCCGCAGGCCGCTGCCGCCCAGGGAGGCCAGGTACATGGCCGCGGCCGTGGCGCATAAGCCCTGGTTGGTACAAATATTGGAAGTGGCCCGTTCGCGGCGGATGTGCTGTTCGCGCGTGGACAGGGTCAGCACAAAACCACGCCGGCCTTCCGCGTCGACGGTTTTGCCGACCAGCCGGCCGGGCATGTTGCGGGCGTGTTGCATGCGGCAGGTAAAAAGCCCCAGGCCGGGTCCGCCGAACGAACGCGCCATTCCCAGGCTTTGCCCCTCGCCGCAGACCAGATCTGCGCCCTGTTCTCCCGGTGAGCGGTACAACCCATAGGCCAGCGGTTCCGTGAAGGCCACGATCATCAACGGCGCGCTTGCGGCGCCGGTATGCACCGTCCGGTCCAGGGTTTTGAGATCTTCGATGCAGCCGAAGAAATTGGGCGACTGCACCGCTACGGCGGCCAACTCGTCCGGCTGGCTCAAGGCCGACAGGTCGGTGCGGCCGTCGGAACCATAGGGCAGCAGGACGATTTCGAAGCCGGCAGGCCGAAAATAGGTTTCCACCACCCGGCGGTAGAGCGGGTGGATCGCCCGGGAGAGGGCCACGCGCCGCCGCTTGGTCAGCCGGATGGCCATCAAAAGGGCTTCGGCCAGGGCCGAGGCGCCGTCGTACATGGAGGCATTGGCGACCTCCATTCCCAGCAGGCGGCAGATGAGGGTCTGATACTCGTAAATGGCCTGCAGCGTGCCCTGGCTGACCTCCGCCTGGTAGGGGGTGTAGGCGGTGTTCAGTTCGCCCCGGCGCAGCAGTTGTTTAATGGTTTCGGGGATGTAGTGATCGTAACTGCCCGCACCCAAAAAGATCTTGAAGGCCGGGTCCACGGCCGTGCCCGCCGCCAGCGCTTCCATATGGCGATCCAGTTCCCATTCGCTGAGCGCCGGGGGGAGCTCCAACGGACCGCGGCGGCGGCAGTCCGAAGGAATATGAGCGAAAAGGTCATCCAGGTCTCGTGCTCCCACGGCCTTCAGCATGGTTTGGATATCCGCACCGGTGTGGGGCAGGTACCGCATTGATTTCATCCTTTCAACGTGGCCACATAAGCCTTGCGGTCCATGAGTTTGTTGTACTCTCCGGGGTCGCTTGGTTTGATTTTGATCATCCAGCCGCCCGTATACGGCTGATGGTTGACCAGTTCGGGACGGTCCTCCAGATCGGTATTAAGCGCCGTCACCTCGCCGCCCATCGGCATGAACAGTTCGGATACGGCCTTGACCGATTCCACCGATCCGAACTCTTCGCCATGTTTCTTGTGACTTCCTTTTGCGGGCAGTTCCACATAAACGATGTCGCCCAATTGATCCTGAGCGTAGTCGCTGATGCCCACGACAAACTCCTTTCCCTCGGGCCGGGCCCATTCGTGGTCTTTGCTGTAACGCACGTCGTCGGGAAAATTGAGCTCATCGATCTCTTTCATGCAATGCCTCCTTTGTCGTCGGATGGTTGGCGTTGTGCCGGATCTTGCCCAAAACACGGGACGCTGAAATTTTCCCTATGGTAATCATGTAGCTCGCGGAAGACAGTGGGAAAACGCACGCTGTCGAACTTTTTTGCAAGCAGCGGCAAAGTTGTTGAGAAGCACATTGGACGCTATGGATGTATAGTGGACCGATCTCAAAATGCAAATAAAAAACCCCCTATCCGGCCGTTGGGGCGTACCAGGGGGCGGTGATGGGGTGCGGATATCCATGCGGGACCGTGGGATCACCGCCGGTCAGGAACTCGCGCGGCTTAACTTTAAGAACCTTTGCGGGCTACTTTTTCTCCTCTTCAATGCCCAGCAGACGGTTCAGATCCTTCTCGATGTTTTTGATGCGCGTCTGGTTCAGTAAAAACGCCTGCGTCATGGTCGATGCGGTGGCCGGCATCTTATCGGCATTTTCATCCAGCTTGGGGTGCACCGATAGGCTGTACTCCTCTTCGGCGCGTTTGAAGGAAATGGTCCAAAGGGCTTCCCCGAGTTGCGTTTTGGCCTGATCTTCCAAAAAAGCGTCGCAGTCCAAATGGTCGATTGCGCTGAGCAGTTGATCCACACTGTTTTGATCCGCCGCACGGCCGCCGTCGTCCCGCCATTCGGTGGCGGGCGGTTGGGCCGGCGGCTGGGCGGGCGTTTCGGCTTTCTCCGTTTCAGGCGGTGTTTCCGGCTGACGGCTTTCTTTTTTGACCAGCGCCAAGGTCTTTTGGCCTTTCTTGAGCGTGAGGCCCGTAATGCTCTGCTTGTCTATGGCGAATATGGTTTTGTCCCTCAGGCTGTCGATGCTTTGATCAAAGGTGCGCTCCAGTTGTCCGCGCGCATGGTACACCCTGGGATCGCCTTCCAGCACGACGAAAGTATGCTGGTAGGTGGGGGCCGCCTTGCCGATCGAAAACACGCGCACGGGCGACCCGTCGCTGAAAGCCTGCACAAAGATCTTCTCGCCCGCGGCCAGGCCGTAGCGCTCATAATTGCCGGACTCCGACACCAGGGCCGTGAGCGTCAAATCGGACAGCGAATTGACCATGTTTTTCACCTTGGCGCTATCGGCGGGGTAGCCTTTGGGCTCGATGACCCAGCGATCGTCTTTTTTGACCAGTTCCAGCGGTGCGTTTTGCTTATCCGTCAGCACCAGGCGGTTGATTGCGGCATTTTCGAGCTTGGACGGCTGGGGCAACTTTTCGCCGTCCTGATTGAGGGAGCGGGTCGACAGGTACAACACCAGCGCCGCGATCACCCCGATGAGAAGGATATATTCTTTTTTGAGCTTCATGGCCTTTCCTCGTCAAATGGTTAAAAGGTCGATTCGTCGAATCGGTGAGCTCCTGCGGATAGGACGTACTGCATGTTTAACCGGTTTAACGATTCGATGAATCGCCTGTTTTGCGAACCTCAAACATGCGCTGGATTTTCTTGGCGTGCGCATGGCGCCGTGTCCAGACCAGCAATCCAAAGAGGATCACCGCAATCGGCAAGCCTGCGATATTGAGGCTTTTGATGATGTTTTTGGTCTCCGGGCCGGTCGGATCCAGGGGATTGAAGCTCTGTTCCTTGCTGCGCATGACGGCCACATCCTCACGACCGTTCAGGGCGTCGATCATGTTCATCACGAACATGGTATTGGGGCTTTGCCCGTTTTCATCCATCAGTTGATCACCGATCATCTTGGATGAGGCCATGACGAATATCTTGGCCGGTGCGCTCTGCTCGCGGCGCATGCCCTCGCCCCGAATCAGGGAAACATCGCCCGAAGGCCTGCCGCCGTCCGGTCCGGTTTGGGCATCCGTCTGCTGATCTTGCGCGGTGTTTTCCTGGGGCGTGGCCGGCTTTTCCGGCATGGGCTGACCCTTGAAGTAGCTCTCGAAAGAACCTTCCAGCAGGTAGGCCAGGGGCCGCCGGGCCATTTCGTCCGCTGCGGGCGGCTGAATGAACATCGGATTCAAGATGATGCGGTCGCGCATCTCCCAGGAGCGCTCAGAGGATGAAAAAAGTTTGTAGGCCTCGATCTTCTGTTCGGAGACACGTTTGTCATTCAGCTCAAGGGGTGAAATTTCCAAAGCGATCAAGCCCTTGATGTTCTTCAGGTATTCCAGTTGACTGGTAATGTTGTTCTTTTCGATGATCGGCGCAAAGTAGATGGGTTGCTCGCCGCCGCCCTGCTGAGGGGATCTGCGCTGGCGATAACTCTTTTCATCCATGACGATGGCTTGCTTGATGCGCACGCCGTAATGCTCCAGCAATTTTTCCAGGCCGGTATCCAGGGGAACATACGTCGGCATCTGGTTGGCCATAAACGGCTGGTTCTGCGCCTGTTTTTGTTCGAAGGCATCCACAAACAGCGCCAGATTGGTGCCGCGCATCAGCGCCTGGTCGATCTGATACAGGGCGTAGTCGGACAATTTTTCAGTCGGTCGCGCGATCAGAAGGCATTTAAGGCCATTGGGAACAGGGTCTTTTTCCAGGTCGATGGCTTTGACGGTATAGGTCTTGTTCAGCAGATTGCCCAGCCGATCCAGCGACCCATCCTGCGGCCCCAGTGGGTTGCCGCCGCCGATGTCCAGAGTGCCGTAATCGGCCAGATAGCCCAGTTCCTCATTGATGTTAATCAGGCGGTCGAGGTTGGTGTTGATCAAATCCTCGAGTTGATCGAGCGCGGTCAGTTGGTACTGTTCGCCGAAGATGGGCAGGCGCATCACATGCAGCAATGGAATTTCGCGGGTCTTGTCTTTGTATTGCAGCAGCATGCCGATGATGCCTTCGCCCGCGGCGATGTTGGACTTGGCAATATCCGGCCATTTCAGATGCATCAGCTTGGAGGTCCGTAACCGTTCGGTTTCGGCCGCCTCCGCACTGGGATCGATGCGCTTGAATTCCAGTTTGTTGTAATTTCTCGTATTCAGTCGCCCGATCATCTCCTTGATGCGCTCCGGATATTGATCCAGCTCCTGCAGTCCCATGAAAGGGGCCACTTTGTAGATGGAGGAGGATAGGACCAGGTCCACCTTGATCTTGTCGTCCAAAGCGAGCAGGGCGCTGACTTTGTGATTGAGCTTTTGTATGGCCGTCGTCAATTTGTACTCAAGACCCTCGGTGGAGGTGATCGTGGGGATGCGTTCGATGATATCGCCGTGAATGATCACCAGCCCCATGTAAGCCTGCTTGAATTTAAGTTCATCTTGTTCGAGGATTTGAATCTGCACCGGATGGATACCGTAATCGCGGGCCGTCTGCTGATTGCTGTGGGCCGTTTCGCTGATGCCTTCGGTTTCCGCGCTGACATTGTAAAACTGGACCTGGAAGTATTTTTTGTTGTTCTGCGCGTACTCGCTGAGAAGATCGTGCAGGTACAGCTCGGTGGTGTTGTGCGGCGCAGGCAGGTCCCTGGTGAAGAAAACCTTGACGGTCAGCGGTTCGGTCAGCGTGCCGGCCACCTTCTTGCTGATGGCGGAAAGCGAGTAGGTTTTGTTGGTGGTCAAATCGGCTCTGAAGAAAAAGCTTACCCCGGCCAGATTGATCAACACGACGACCAGTGCGTAGAGTGCGAATTTGATGTATTTGGCGTATTTTTGTGCGTTCGCGTTCATTGCTTCTTCCTTTGGCTACTTTTCTTCCATGACCAGATGGGTAGCGTATAACCCCAAAAAGACGATGCTGACGAAATAGAGGATATCGCGTGAGTCGACGATCCCCTTGGCGATGTTTTTAAAGTGGGCATCGGCACTGATATAGGCGATCACATCCAGAAGGAACTGCGGGAAGAAAAAGAGCATTTGATCGACAATCGCCAGCCCCACGCAGACCACCATGGCTACAATGCAGGCCACGATCTGGCTGCGCGTCAGCGCCGAAGCGAACAGGCCGATGGCGGCGTAGGCCCCCCCAAGGAAAACGGCGCCGATGTACCCGCCGATGGCGGCGCCCCAATCCAGATCACCGACAAAGCTGATGAAGATCGCATAAGAAAGCGTGGGAAGCAAAATCGCCGCCACGAATGCC
The DNA here is from genome assembly GCA_003599575.1 of Desulfobacteraceae bacterium. Taxonomy (GTDB): domain Bacteria; phylum Desulfobacterota; class Desulfobacteria; order Desulfobacterales; family Desulfosarcinaceae; genus Desulfatitalea. Next base: position 6,560 of record QZKV01000156.1, read on the forward strand.
AGGGCAGCCATGAACTTGCCCACGATGATATCGCGAAAGGTGACCGGCAGTGTGAACAGCAGTTCCCAGGAGCCCACGTTGAGCTCCTCTGAAAACAGGCGCATGGTGATGATGGGCACCACCAGCGCGAATAAAAAAGGCAGCAGATTGAAAAAACGTCTTAAATCCGCCTGGTCATAGAGAAAGAAAGAAGAGAAAAAGAGCCATCCCGTTACGATCAGAAAGATGGCGATGACGATATAGGCAATCGGCGAAATGAAGTAGTCTTTGAACTCTTTTTTGAATATGAGCACGGCTTGGCGCATATCAATTCTCCCTGGTCAACTCTCGGAATATGGATTCAAGGGTTTGGTTTTCACGGATCAATTCCACCAGGATCCAGTCGGTGGCCTTGATGGCCGCATACAGGTCGGCGCGGATGTCGTCTGCCGAAGCGCAGAGCACATTGAATCTGGTCAACCCCGGGTCCTCGCCGTTCGCGGCGGTCACATCGTTCACACCGCGCACCGCTTTCAAGCGGGCGCATACGATCCCGGCGTCAGCGCGCAATAAACCGATTTGGATGCGGTTTGCGTGGTTCCCGCGGGCCGTCAGCTCCTGCGTGCCGCCGTCGGCGATGATGCGGCCTTTGTTGATGATGATGACACGGTCGCAGGTGGCTTCCGCTTCGCTCAGAATGTGCGTTGATAGAATGACGGTTTTGCGTTCGCCGATCTTGCGGATGATTTCCCTGATTTCCACGATCTGGTTGGGATCGAGTCCGGAGGTCGGCTCGTCCAGGATCAGGATTTCCGGATCGCTCATCATGGCGTGGGCCAGCCCGACCCGCTGTTTTAATCCTTTGGACAGCGTATCGATGGTTTTATGCATGATCTCGCGCAGCCCGCACATGTCGGCCAGCACGGCCAGCCGGTTTTTCCTGGCGTCGCCCTCAAGGCCGCGAACCCGGGCCACATGGTCCAGGTAATCGTAGACGAGCATGCTTTTGTATAGAGGCGCCGATTCGGGCAGATAACCGATGAGGCGCTTGATTGCCAGGGCATCCTGGTGAATGGAGAAATCCTTGACGCGGATGTCGCCGGCCGATGGAGGGAAATAGCCGGTCAGCATTCGCAGCGTGGTTGTTTTTCCCGCACCGTTGGGCCCCAGCAACCCGACAATCTCGCCCCCTTTGATGTCAAGATCGATGTGGTCCACGGCGCAAAAGCCGTCGTAGTATTTGGTCAACCCCTCAACATGAATCATAAGCCTCCTCCTTGGCTGTTCCGAATGGTGCTGGTCTTGCCCTGGTTACAAACATGATGCAACGGGTTTTGCAGAGCGGCTGTGGGAGTGGCAGTCAGGCAATACGCCTGTTGCAAGCCGCCGCGATGCTCAAGCGCCTGTGGGCTAGCTCCGGAACGGGTTTAATAATTGAAAACAACGCCCATGTCAACCCACTGAAATTTGTCAAATAGTAGCATCATCGCGTCTTTCAATCGGCAAATCTTCGGATTCGTCTGGCTTGTCGGGCTGTTGGTTGATTCAAAGATGCAACCGGGGAAAATCATCTATTTTGCGAAACCTCATACCAAGGCCCTTGGATGCGCGAGGTTTTACAGCGCGGGCAGCGGCTGGGAGGAGAGAGGCGCCGGCGGTCTTTAAACTCGTATCCGCATCCTTCGCAGCGGGCCGGCCGCACGCGGAGACGGCCGCCGCGGCCGGCCACCGATTTGGCGATATGGGGCAGGTGAATGACGGTTTCCTTCTCGCGGATGCCCAGGGCCTGAGAGATGGCCACAACATCCATGGGTTGTCGTTCCAGCAAGGCAATGATCTGTTGTCGGATGGTTCCCATGCGCGGTTTATATTTTCTTGCCGATGGATGTGAACACGTCATCGAGTTCTTCGACCAGGGCTACAATGCAAGGACGCATAATTTCAATGCACAGCAAGTAGGACTCGAGCGGGCCGCCATAGGGGTCTTCCACCTCCGACCCCTCGAGTGCGGGACCGAAATCGGTCAGCAGTTTTGCATGCGATTTGCTCCAGCGCAGCATCCGGCGGACCACATTCAGGTGATATTGTTCCATGGTCAGGATGAAGCCCGCGCGGCGTACCATGTCGCGATCGAGCTGGCGTGCCCGATGATGGCTGATATCGATGCCCAGGCGGGACATGGCCTCGACCGCCATAGGCGCTGCCTGGTGACCGTGAATTGCGTTGGTTCCGCCGGAACTGACCGAGATGCGGTTTTGCAGTTTCGGCGGCATGAGATGGCGCAGCAGTCCGGCGGCCATGGGGCTGCGGCAGATATTGCCCGTACAGACCATGAGAATTTCGAACATCGGATGGATCCTTTACCTGATGTTGGGTTTTGTTCTCTTCAACCGGCCGCTGCCGCGCCCTATCTCTTGTAATTCAGGCTTTCCGACCTGTCAACGCGCCAATCCCCTGAATACGGTTGGACAGCAACGTTCAAATCGCACTCAACCTGATCTTCCTTGATCTTTGTGCCATGCTCTATTATATAGAGCTCTATGCCGATACCGGTCCGCATGCGGGTCCAGCGTTACCTCTTGAGCCGGAGTTTACCTGAAAAGCGGCTCATCAGGAAAAAATCATGCGAGCCACTCTGCGCCCAGGTACCAATGAAGTGCGTGGTGTTTCAAGTCTTAGCGTTAACCCGATTACCTTTGTTCCCTGGAATTTCATATTGCTATTGGAGTCAAGCATGAAGCCCTGTCGCATTCTTTTTGTCGACGACGACAAAGATATACTCATGATGGTGGAACAGTACCTTCAAATGCAAGGCTATGATATCACAACAGTAAGCAGCGGTCTGAAAGCCCTGGACGTGGTCAAGGACCGGGATATCGATATCATTTTCACCGATTACAAGATGCCCGAATTCAACGGCCTGGAATTGTTGGCGGCCGTAAAAAAATACAAGCCCGAAATCGAGGTGATAGTCGTTACCGGATACGGTTCCATGGAATCGGCCATTCAGGCGATGAAATTCGGCAGCTATGATTATCTGCAAAAACCTTTCAAGCTGGACCACCTCAAACTGATCATCGACCGGATTACCGAAGAAAAAAAAGTGAAGGACAAATCCAGTTTGATCCGCAAGCGCGGCCGGGAACGCCACAAGTTCGAGGGATTGGTCGGCATCAGCGCCCGCATGCAGCAAATATATGAATTGATTGAGACCGTCAGCCGCCAAAGTCCCATGGTGCTGATTCAGGGCGAAAGCGGTACCGGCAAGGAACTGGTGGCGCGTACCGTTCATCAGCTCAGCGATCGCCGTCAAAACGCCTTTGTGCCGGTCAATTGCAGCGGCATCACCGAAGGTCTGCCCGAAGCGGACGTGGTCCCCCATGTCACCGCCCTGATGCAGAAAGTGCATGGCGGTACGATTTATCTGGATGAAATCGCGGAGTTGGCGCCCTCTTTGCGGCTTTCCATTCTGCAGGCGCTGGAAGCCCGCCAGAATGATAAGGAAAACCTCACCCGTGTCATTGCCGCTACCAGCAAAGAGTTGTCCGATGTAATTGCCAGTGGCGCGCTGAAGAAAGATTTCTTCGACCTGCTCAACGCCGTGGTGATCCGCATGCCGCCGCTGCGCGAACGTCCTGAAGACATCTGCCTGCTGATCAACCATTTCATTCACCAGGCCTGCGCCAAACACAATCGGCGCATCATCGGCGTTTCGCCCGATGCCCTGGATATACTGATGCGTTATTTCTGGCCCGGCAACCTCATCCAATTGCAGAACGTCATAGAGCGGGCATTGGCCCTGGGCGTCGACGAGGCGATTCAGCCCGCCGACTTGCCGGCGGAGATCCAGACTTTCTCGACCATCTCCAAGATGAGTTAGAAGTGGTTTCACAGCCTCCCCGGGAACACGATATCTGCGTTGCGGCGAAGCGGCCGATCTGAATATGACCTATATTCCTCCGGTCGGCCGCCTCGCCGCGCCTTGATCCGATGCCAGGTTAAAGGCTTTGAAACCGCTTCCCTGATAATCTTCTATGCCCGACATTCTTCTTATCCAGCCGCCCATCGAGGATTTCTATTTTACGGCCAAACGCAGCCTGCCCTATGGATTGGCCGGCATTGCGGGGGCATTGCGGCAGGCCGGCTTCAGCGTGGCCCTGCTGGATGCCCTGGCCACGCCCAAAAGCCGCGTCCTGCCGTGGCCGGATGAAATGGCTCATTTGCATCCCTTTTTCGGCCGCTCCGATCGGTCACCCTTTGCCCTTTTCCATAAGTGGCGTCATTTCGGGTACAGCCTTGAGCACATCGCAAGGCAGTCCAAAGCATCGGGCGCTTTTCTGATCGGCATTTCCTCCCTTTTCAGCGCTTACGCGGAAACGGCGCTGGCGACAGCCGCGGTTGTCAAGGCAGCCTGTCCCCGGGCGCTCGTCGTGCTCGGCGGACATCATCCCAGTGCGCTGCCCGGTGAGGTCATGCGGTATCCGGCCGTGGATTACGTCCTGCGCGGCGACGGCGAAGTGGGATTGCCCCCGCTGGCCCGGGCCCTGCGCGACGGCAGCGAGCTGCACAGCGTTCCCGGTCTGGTGCGGCGCCGGCCCGACGGGTCTTTGCATCAAAATCCGACCGCATTCGCGGCGGACTTGAACCGCCTGCCGATGCCCGCTTTCGACCTCCTCGATTGGGGCTTCTACCGCCGGGCAGACCGGTCCTCCGCGGCGATCAGTGCCGGCCGGGGATGCCCGCAACGCTGCACCTATTGCGCGGTCAACACCGCCGGCGGCCACGCTTACCGCTGTCGCAGCGTGGCCGGCGTGCTGGCCGAACTGGAAGAGATCGACCGGATCGCCCCGCTGGGCTTTATCGATTTTGAGGATGAACATCTGTCCCTTGACCGTAGCTGGTTTATAGATCTGCTGACGGCCATCCAGCACCGTTTTGCGCAGCGGCGCATCGAACTGCGCGCCATGAACGGTCTGTTTGCGCCCAGTCTGGATGAAGAACTGATCGGGCGCATGCAGCAGGCCGGTTTTAAAACACTTAACCTGGCCTTGATCACCACCTCCGCGGCCCAACTCAGGCGCTTTCAGCGCCCTGACCTGAGCCAGGACGTGGATCGGGTGCTGCATCTGGCCGGCCGGCGGAAAATGAATGCCGTGGTCTATCTCATGGTGGCGGGGCCGGGCCAAGATCCCTATGCCGGGGTGGCCGACTTGCTTTTTCTGGCACAGCGGCGGGTATTGGCAGGCGTTTCGGTCTTTTACCCGGCACCCGGAAGCCTCGATTATGAATGGTGTGCGCGCCACGGCCTGCTCCCGTCCGCCTTCCGCCTGATGCGCGCCACGGCGCTGCCGCTCGCGCACATCACCGATCGCATCCAAACGGTAACCCTGCTGCGCCTGGGCCGGGTGCTCAATTTCATGAAGCATCTGCTCGATGCCGGCATCGGCCTGCCGGTCCCCGACCGGCCTCCCGCGGTCTTGCCGGCTAAAGTCGAACGCCTTGCGCTGGGCCGAATTTTGCTGGCCGCCTTTTTACACGACGGCATCATCCGCGGTCTGGATGACGAAGGCAGGATTTACCCCCATCGCATCGACACGGGTCTGACGCGCGCGTTCCTCGACGGACTGGCCGGAGTCCAACTTAAGGGAGCTTCATCGGCCGGCAGTTTTCTCCCGCCGAGCCGCTGAGACGCAGGGCGGATGTTTGTAGCCTGCCGCGCTGCGGCTTTGCGCGAAGCATTCCTCAGAACGAATTTTGCGTGGAGGGCAGCCAGGCGCACCATCGACAGGCCATGTTTTGCGGGTTCACGGCGCGATCGTTGCGGGGGATTGCTAACTTGCCCGAGGTATGCGGGTTCACGGCCAACCGGCCCAGGGGCGAACGGACAAAGGGCCAAGGAACCGGGGTCAAGCTTGCGGGCCAACCACCCTGCCGAGATGATCGGTTAGTTGCGCGGGCTCGAAGGTCAGATACGCGAACAGGCGGTCTTCAAGCAGTGTGGTCTGCTCCCATACGTTCAGAAGCCATTGTTTGTGCTCGGCGGTTTTGGCATAACGCGCCAGGATGTAGTCCATGCGGTCGTCGAGGGGAACGATCCGGTCGTGGAGCACGCGTTTATCGGCATAGTTGACGACTTCGGCTTCATTGGGGGTGTCACCGGCAAAATAGGCATCCAGAATGACATGCTGCCGGACGATGTGGCCCACTTCGGGATACCCGAGATCGGTCAGATATTCGCCGCCCGTGCGGGAGTGATTCTCGCCGGTTTTAAAGCTGCGCGGTTTGGTGATGTCGTGCAACAGGGCCGACGCGTCCACCAGGGGCCTGTTCAGGCTTAGGCCGGCCGCCAGCAGCCCATCGGTGAGCAGCAAGGCAACGCGGCATACCAGTTCCGAATGGGCCAGAATATGGTCCGGCATCTGCATTTGGGCCAACATGCGCAGGCACTCTTCACGCTCGGGAAGACGCAACTTTTCCCTCCCATGTCTCAGTGGGCGATTTAATGAATCACCTTATACCCGAGGCCATGCCTTTTCGACAAGGCATTATGTCATCCGTTCAATCGAATCTTTGCGGCCGGGCGGGCACCTCTCGATTGAAAACCAATCTTGGCTCGGGACTGAATTTTATACAGCCGGAATTGCCCATAGGCGCCCCTTTGCATTGACACACCGGGGCCCTTTACTTATCATTTTGCATCGCGTTCTTGCCTGTTCGATGCGCTTCATGACGCCAGGGAAGAACGGCTGGCGGCAGGCGTATCCGCACCATCCCTTGCGAAACCCTTCAGAAGAACGGCACCATGCAAATACCCGAAACCTTAAACCTCAGCTACCTCGAGGACCAATATCGACGATACAAATCCGACCCGCAGTCAGTGGGCCGGGATTGGCAGTTTTTCTTTCAGGGCTTCGATATCGGTCTGCAGATACGCATTCCTCCCGCAGGAGAAACCCAGCGGGAGGCCGTCGAGGCGGGCGAAGGGCTGGTCGGCGAGCTGATCCAGCGCTACCGCCACCTCGGTCATCTGCTGGCCTGCATGGATCCGTTGAGCGAATGTCCGACCGAGCATCCCTTGCTGGATCCGGGCGCCGTGGGGTTGCGCGATGAACATCTTGAGCGTGTTTATGCAACCCCGCAACTATCCTTCATTGCTCAGGCCAGCCTGAAAGAGGTCGTTCAAATTCTCAAGCAGACCTATTGCCGCACAGTTGGGGTGGAGTTCATGCACCTGCAGGATCCCGAAGAGCGGCAATGGCTTCAGGAACGCATGGAGCCGGTGCGCAATCACCCTGCCTTCACCCCCGCGGAGCAGCGCCATATCCTGGAAAAACTGACCCAGGCGGCTATGTTCGAGAATTTTTTAAACAAGCGCTATGTCGCCGTGACCCGCTTTTCCTTGGAAGGTGGCGACGGCGTCATCCCCATGCTGGATGCTCTTTTCCGCAAGCTGGCGCAAATGGAGTGCCGCGAAGTGATCCTGGGCATGGCCCACCGCGGCCGCCTCAACGTGCAGGCCAATATTCTCAATCGACCGGCGGAAGAGATCCTGGCCGAATTTGAAAACTGCTATGACAGCAGCCAACTGGTCGGCGCGGGAGATGTAAAATACCATAAAGGATACCTGGGCGAAATCGAGCTGGGGGCCGATGGCCGTATTCAAGCCCTTCTGGTGAGCAATCCCAGCCATCTGGAAACCGTCGATCCGGTGGTGCAGGGCGCGGTGCGCGCGCGCCAGGAACCGCTGGGCGAACTGGGGCGGCGCAAAGTCGTAGCGTTGCTGCTGCACGGCGATGCGGCTTTTTCCGGCCAAGGGGTGCTTGCCGAAACGCTCAACCTGAGCCAACTCAAGGGATATGGTACGGGCGGCACCCTCCACCTGGTCATCAACAACCAGATCGGTTACACCACCCTGCCCGATGATGCGCGCTCCACGCGCTACAGCACCGACCTGGCCAAGATGCTGATGGTGCCGATTTTTCACGTCCACGGTGAAGATCCCGAAGCGCTGGTGCACGTCATCCGCCTGGCCGCGGAATACCGCTTCGCCTTTGGCAAGGATGTGGTGGTGGACGTGGTCTGCTACCGGCGCTACGGGCACAATGAAGGCGACGAACCCTACTTCACCCAGCCGACCATGTATGACCGTATCCACCGCCGGCCCTCACTGCACAAGCTGTACGCCCAACAACTGACGCAAGCCGGTATCGTCACGGCCGAGGAGCTGGCCGGCCTGGAAAATGAATGCACCCGAAAATTGGAATCGGCCTATGCGGCGGTGCACGGCAGCGCTTGTCCTTTCCCGGAAATGCGCTTTTTCAAAGGCTGGGATGAATTGACCGGCCATTACACCCACGCTCCGGCGGATACGGCCGTGCCGGCGGAGGAGCTCAACGCCCTGGCCCGGAATCTCTACCGGGTTCCGGAAGGCTTCGCCCCCCACTCCAAGATCAAGCTGCTGCTGCGGCGGCGCTTGGAAGCGCTTGAAAAGGGCAGCGGCATCGATTGGGCCAATGCGGAGGCACTGGCCTTCGCCACTCTGCTGGCCGAGGGATTCCCCATACGGTTGAGCGGGCAGGACAGCGCCCGGGGGACTTTCAGTCAACGGCACAGCATCCTGTACGATCGCAAAACAGGCCGTCCCTACGTGCCTTTGCATCATGTGGACGCGACAGCCCGCTTCGATGTGTACGACAGCCCTTTGTCCGAAGCCGGTGTTCTGGGTTTCGAATACGGCTATGCCATGACCCATCCCCACGGATTGATCCTGTGGGAAGCCCAGTTCGGGGATTTCATCAACAACGCCCAAGCCGTGGTCGATCTGTTCATCGCCAGCGGCGAAGCCAAGTGGCAGCGCTTGTGCGGTTTGACCCTGCTGCTGCCGCACGGCTGGGAGGGTCTGGGCCCTGAACATTCCAGTGCGCGCCTGGAGCGGTTCCTGCAGCTGTGCGCCGACGACAACATGCAGGTGTGCGATGTGACCACGCCCGCGCAGTATTTTCATTTGCTGCGCCGCCAGGCCAAGGTGTCCTACCGCAAGCCGCTGGTGCTGATGACCCCCAAAAGCCTCCTGCGCCACCCGCGCGCCGTATCAACGCTGTCCGACTTCACCCAGGGAACTTTCCGGGCGGTCCTGGATGATCCGCTCAAGCCGGAGAAGGCGACCAAAATGCTCTTCTGCAGCGGCAAGATATACTACCAGCTCCTGCAGCGACGGGAAGACCTCGCTACCGGCGACATCGCCATCATCCGCCTGGAACAATACTATCCTTTTCCCCACGACCAACTCAAAGCCGTGCTGGCGAACTACCCCAAAGCCGAAGCCTGGGTTTGGGTTCAGGAGGCGCCTGCCAATATGGGCGCATGGCAGTTCGTGCGGCCTTATCTGGAATCCCTTGTGGGCCGTCCGCCGGCGTATGTCGGACGCAAACCGTCCCCCTCCCCGGCCACCGGCTTTCCGAACATATACAAACTGGAGCAGGCCGCTATCTCCGATCAAGCGATAGGACCGTACGACACGGGCAGCGGTATCGCCAGCTAGCCCCTATGCGGAGAGTAAAGCGGGCACACGGGCTAACGGGTCAACGACCAATAAGGAGCATCCATGGCCATCGAGGTTAAAATTCCCAATGTGGGGGAATCGGTGCAGGAAGCCGTTCTGACCGAGTGGTACAAGCAGGACGGGGACGTCGTGGAAAAAGACGAACCGCTGTTTGTCATCGAAACCGATAAGGTCACCCTGGAGGTGACGGCCGAGGCCGGCGGGACGCTGTCGATTCTGGTGGCCGCCGGTGAAATCGTGGCCGTGGGCACCGTTGTGGCCAAGATCGAGGCCTCAACTGAAAAGCCCGCCGCGCGGGCGGAAGCGGCCCGGCCACCACAGGAGCCGCAAAAGCCAAGGGCCCCGCGTGCGCCCGAAGAGGCCGAGCCCGCCGCTGCGCGGGCCGTTCCCGAAACCAGGAAGCCCCCCCGGCCGGAACCCGAACCCGCCCCGCAAGCCCCGCCAGCCTCTCCGCAATCATTGCGCGGGGCTGGTGCGCTCCCGCCGTCGGTGCGTCGCCAAGTGGCCGAAAAAGGCTTGAATTTGGCCACCATGAAGGGCAGCGGCCCCGCCGGCCGCATCACCCCTGGCGATGTGCTGCTCGCCCTTGAACGCGCCCCGGGCGGTGCTCCCGAAGAATTCGCCGTGCCGGCGGAAACAGGGCGCGCGGCCGTGCCGGCGGAAGTGCGCAAGGCGCTGTCGCCCATTCGCAAGCGGATTGCCGCGCGGTTGCTGGAAGCCAAACAGAATACAGCCATGCTCACCACCTTCAACGACATCGATATGCACAACTCCATGGCGCTGCGCAGCCGGTACAAAGAGATATTCAAGGAGAAATACGAGGTCTCCCTTGGCTTCATGTCCATTTTTGTCAAGGCCTGCGTGGCGGCCCTGATGGAATTTCCGCAGGTCAACGCTTTTATCGACGGCAACGACATCGTCTACCACAACTATCAGCACATCGGCGTGGCGGTCGGGTCGCCGCGCGGCCTGGTGGTGCCGGTCCTCCGCCACGCCGAACGGATGACCTTCGCTCAAATCGAAAAGGCCATTATCGACTACGTGGCCAAAATCAGGGAGAATCGGCTGGAACTGGCCGATCTGGAAGGGGGCACCTTCACCATCACCAACGGCGGGGTCTTCGGGTCGCTGCTCAGCACACCCATACTCAATATGCCGCAAAGCGGCATTCTGGGCATGCACCGCATTGAAAAGCGGCCGGTGGTGATCGATGATGAGATCGTCATTCGCCCCATGATGTACGTGGCCCTGAGCTACGATCATCGCATCGTGGACGGCCGCGAGGCGGTCACCTTTCTTAAACGGATCAAAGAACTGGTGGAAAACCCGGAACGGCTTCTGCTTGAAGTTTAGCCTGTTGAAGACTTCGCCGGGGACGTGTGGGTTCAACAGAGATTGGGAGAGACATTCAATTTTTCTTTCCTTCTTGCCGGATCGATCGGCAGTTGGTACTTAAGACCGCGTTTGAAGTGCCACTATTGAGTTGAAGTTGTCTTTGGATATTCGACCGGAAGGAGAAATTTTGAAGATCCCATCTGTCCACGCCTTGCACTCCATTTTCAATCCACGCGCTTTTGCCGTGATCGGCGCTTCGGATACACCCGGAAAATGGGGCCATCGGATGATCGATCGGCCCCTGAAGACCGGATTTCAGGGTGCCATTTACCCGATCAATCCGGCCAAAAAAGAGATCCTGGGGCTGACCGCTTATCCCACAATTTCCGCTGTACCGGCGGAGATCGATATGGCCGTTTTGACGACCCCGGCCGCCTCCGTCCCGGCGCTGCTGCAGGAGTGCATCCATAAAGGCGTCAAAGGCGCCGTGGTGATCTCGGCCGGGTTTGCCGAAACCGGTGAAGCCGGGCGGAAACTCGAACAAGAGATCGTGGCCGTGGCCCGCGCCGGCGGTATCCGTCTGGTGGGACCCAACTGCATGGGCATTTTCAGCGCATCCGCCCATCTAAGCCTCTGCTTTCCGATCGCCCCCAAGGCCGGTTCCATCGCATTTGTCTCTCAAAGCGGTACATTTGGCGTTTCGATTGCCCAGGTGGCCGCCGCCCAGGGCTATGGCCTGAGCAAATTCGTCAGTATCGGCAATCAAGCCGATCTCGGTGTGGCGGACTATCTGGAATACCTCGCCGAGGATGCGCAAACCAACGTGATTGCCCTGTACGTCGAAGGGTTCAAGGATGGGGAGCGTTTCTTCGATGTCGCCCGCCGGGTCATCAAGAAAAAACCCATCATCGTTTACAAGGCCGGCCGTTCTGAGGCCGCCGAACGCGCCGCCCTGTCGCATACCGCTTCGGTGGCCGGCAGCGCCGTTGTGTTCGACAATATTTGCAAGCAAATCGGCGTGCTGCAGGTTCACGAATCCTTTCACCTGTTCGAAATGGCCCAGGCCCTGGCCGGACTGCCCGTCCCCCAAGGAAACCGCGTGGCCATACTGGGCAGCGGCGGCCAGGGGGTCGTGGGCACGGATGCCTGCGTCGCGCTGGGCATCGATCTGCCGCAATTGGACGCCGGGACCGCCGCCGCCATCACCGCCTTGCTGCCGCCGCATGCCCCTAAACCGAGAAATCCGGTCGATTTTGCGGGGGCCACGCGGACGGCCATGCAGGAGGCGGAAATCATCGAGCAATTCCTCAAGCTGGACTACATTGACGGCGTGATCAGCAATGTGCCGGTCAGTCCCCAACTGTGGGATCACCATCTGGTGATCGACCGCCAGGCCAAAACGCACGCGCCGCATGTCCAGGTGGCCATCCAAGGCGGCGAGCGGTATGCAGCGCTGCCCAGAAAATACGGCAAGCCCATCATATGCCTGCGCTTTGCCAATCTGGAGCATGACACCATGGAAGAGATCCTCGGCGAAGGGGGCATCCCGATCTACAGCTCCCCTGAACAATGCGCCCGTGCAATGCATGCGCTGGTGCATTACGGGAGGGTGCGCAGAAGGAATTAATGCCGTGCAAGTACGGTCAAAGTCCATATCGGAATCGAAAACGGTAGCAAAGGAAAGGAATCACCATGAGCGGACGTTTGGAAGGTAAAGTTGCGGTAATCACGGGTGGCACGAGCGGTATCGGGGCGGCCACGGCCGAAGTATTTGCCGGAGAAGGAGCCAAGGTCGTCATTGCCGGCCGGTCGGAAGAAAAGGGCGCCAGGCTTGCGCAGAAACTGGGACAAAATGTGATCTACCAGCGCGCCGATGTCACCAGGGAAGAAGATATCAAGGCCTTGATCGATTTTACCACGCAGCGCTTCGGGCGCATCGATTGCCTGTTCAACAATGCCGGCGGGCCCGATCGCGGCAATTTGGAAACGGTGACCACGGATGATTTTGTCTACAGCATGAAATTGCTGCTGGGCAGCGTGGTCTTCGGCATCAAGTACGCGGCAGCGGTGATGAAACCCCAGGGCTACGGCTGCATCATCAACAATTCCAGCATCGCGGCCCATCGCAGCGGCCAGGGCGGTTATCTCTACAGCGCTGCCAAAGCCGGGGTGGTCCATATCACCAGGCTGGCCGGAGTTCAGTTAGGCCCGTACGGCATCCGCGTCAATTCAATTGCGCCGGGCGCCATCGCCACCCCCATTTTTTGGGGCGGCTCCCAAATCGCCAACACCCTGGACGACGAAGCCAACCAGCGCAAGATGGAAAAGCTCAAGCGCAATTTGGCCAATGCCACGCCCCTGCCCAGATCCGGCTTGGATAAAGACATCGCTCATGCCGCGCTCTTCCTGGCCAGCGATGAGGGCGGTTTCGTCAACTGCCACGATCTGGTCGTGGACGGCGGGCGCACGTCGCTGTTTCATGAGAAGAAGTAATCCGGCGCCGGATTGAAGCTGCCCGTACAGTCGACGATCACCTCCGAACACAAGCAGGAACAATGGCCCACCAACCCAACCAGTTGACCGGCGAGATATTGCATGGGCCGGTCCTGCCTCTGTTGCTTCGCCTGGCGAGTCCGAATGTTCTGGCCTTTCTTATTCAGTCCTCGGTAAGCATTGCGGAAATCTGGTATGTGGGCAGACTTGGAACGTACTCCCTGGCCGGATTGGCCCTGGTCTTTCCGTTATTCATGTTGATGCATATGATGTCGGCCGGATCGCTGGGCGGGGCGGTAGCGTCGGCGGTGGCGCGCGCGATCGGCCGGGGCGCCATCGCGCGCGGCCAGGCGATCATATGGCACGCGCTTGTATTGGCCCTTCTCGGGGCCGCAATGTTCAGCACGGCATACTTCGGGTTCGGCGATGCCGTCCTCCGGGCGCTCGGCGGCCGGGCCGGTGTGCTGGTTGAGGCCAAATCCTATGCCGGGGTGATCTTTACAGGCTGCGCACTGTTTTGGATCGCCAATATACTTGCCAGTGTCTATCGCGGCATGGGAGCGATGAAATACCCTGCTGCGCTGATGGTGCTGGGTGTCATCATCCAGATCCCCCTGTCCGGGGCTCTGATTCTGGGTTGGGGGCCATTTCCGCAGATCGGCATCATGGGCGCCGCGGTATCCGCGGTCTCCTCGGCCCTGATCGGATCGACGCTGCTCTTGATCCCGCTCATTTTCGGCAACCCGCTGGTCAAGCTGCGTGTTGGTTCGTTCCGGCTGGAGCTGGCCATCTTCAAGGAAATACTCAGGGTCGGATTGCTGGCCTCGGTTTCGCCCATTCTCAGCGTGTTTTCGATTTTGTGCATTACCGGTCTGGTTGGCCGGTTCGGTCCGGCCGCGCTGGCGGGGTACGGCATTGGAACGCGGCTGGAGTTTCTGCTGATTCCCCTGATATTCGGCATCGGCGCTGCTTTAACCTCAATGGTGGGCGTGAATATGGGGGCCGGAAAGTTGGCGCGGGCCGTGCGGATCGGCTGGACAGGGGCGGCCACGGCGGGCTTGCTCTCCGGGGTCGTGGGGGCGGCGGTGGCCGTGCACCCTGCCTTGTGGGTCGGTTTGTATACCCATGATCCAGCCACCTTTGAAGTAGGGGCCGCTTATCTGAGAATCGTGGGCAGCGTCTATGCTTTTCAAGGCATCGGCCTGGCCCTTTTCTTCGCATACCAGGGAACCGGCACGGTCTTCTGGCCTGTCATTGCGACCATCGTAAGAGTCTTCGTCGCGGTCGGAGGCGCGGCAGTGGCTGTGCTGGTTCTGGGGTGGGGGATCACCGGCCTGCTCTTCATGACCGCCCTCGGCATGCTGTTGTACGGGGTTATTACCGCGCTCTCCGTGCGACTGGGCGCCTGGGGCCGAGGGTTGACTTCCTGAAGGATAGTGACGAATACTTTGTTCCCGCCCTGCGCCGCAGGTGCTGTGTGGTAAAAATGATTTGCAGAGAAATTCTACGCAGAAAGAAAGCCAATGGTTCCCGATAGAAAACCGCGTTGCCCATGGCCGAGCGAAGATGCAGTGATGCTGCGCTATCACGATGAGGAATGGGGCGTTCCGGTGCACGATGATGTGAAATGGCTGGAATACCTCATCCTGGATCTCTTTCAAGCCGGCTTGTCATGGAAGACCATCCTGCACAAGCGCGAGGGGTTCAGAAAAGTCTTCCACCATTTCGATCCCCAGCGTGTCGCGCGCATGTCCGAAAAGGAGATTGCGGCCGCTTGCGGCAATCCCGCGATCATTCGCAACCGCATGAAAATACAGGCCGCGGTTCGCAATGCCGGCCTGTTGCTGGATGTGGCCGGACGGCATGGCTCATTCAGCGACTTCATCTGGTCGTTTACCGACGGCAGGACCATCCGCAACGCCTGGACCTCCATAGGTGATATTCCGGGCCGCACCGCTTTGTCCGATGAGCTCAGCGCGGCTCTCAAGCAAGCCGGGTTTTCGTTTGTGGGCAGCACCATATGTTACGCCATCATGCAATCGGGCGGTATGGTCAACGATCATCTGGTGAGCTGTTTCCGCTACGGCGAGCTGATCGCAGATGATTCCGGATCGCCTGGGCACCCTGCGTTGTCGTAAGCAGCAGTTCACCTTAATTCAATTGACGAAGTGGATAATGGCTAATGGAGTTTTCGATGCCGTCCAATGGTTATGTTTTCGGCTCCCTGCTGGTCGGGGGCCTGCTTTCGATTTACCTGCCCATGAACAGCCTGGTTTCCAGGTACCTGGGCTCGGCCATAACGGCCAATATCACCTTCTTTTTCATGGCCCTGGTCACTTCCGTGCTTCTCTTTGGCCTGTGGGGGGAGTACGCAACGCTTTCCAGACTCGGTTCGGTTCCGCGTTACTTGTATCTT
This sequence comes from Desulfobacteraceae bacterium, assembly GCA_003599575.1. GTDB lineage: Bacteria > Desulfobacterota > Desulfobacteria > Desulfobacterales > Desulfosarcinaceae > Desulfatitalea. Next base: position 22,345 of record QZKV01000156.1, read on the forward strand.
ACCGGGTTTGTCAGCGCGTTCATTGTCCTGGCCACAACGTTTCTGATCCCCAAAATCGGCGTCCGTAAATTTTTCATACTGACCATCAGCGGGCAGATCCTCACGGCGATGATCGTCAGTCACTTCGGACTGCTGCAAACTCCCCAGGACCCGATTGCCCTGAAAAAGATCATCGGCGCGCTGCTGGTTATCGGGGGGGCGGTGATCTCGACCCTTTAAATGCGCTGCGACTCCGTCAGCGCCCCCGTGCGGCCCAAGCGCCTTGGGGCGGCCGGCACCGACGCCCTGCGGAATCGCAGGCCAAACCCCGGAAGCACAGGAATGGCAGAACCCTGTTCATCATTGCCGAAAAGGAGGAGGTCTGTTAACACTACCTGCCCTGGCTGGCCGGAAACCCAAACACGAATTCCGAAAACTCGAACGACGACGATCCGATGATCAAAACGCCACCGCAATTCTCAGTGAACCGGGTGAAATATCCTTTCTTTGGGCAACTGCCCGTCTTCGTTTCCGAACACCATTTCCCGGCCGATGAACGCGGGCCGGGGGGGGCGCCGGCCGAATCGCCAGCCCACCCGTTGGCAATCTTTCAGCAATGGGTCTTTCAGGGCGGGCCATCCGGTTGGCGTATGGGGGTGTTGCGGTTTTTATGCAAGCGGGCGCTTAAGATTCTGCAGGAGGCATTGGCCTATGGTGGAAGTGTGGAAGCAGACGGCGGGAACCGACTATGAGCGCATCTTTAATCCGAAAAAAATCGCCATCGTGGGTGTTTCCCAGGAAGGTATCGGGTTCGGCGCAGGCATCTTCAATTCCCTGCGACTGATCGGCTTTGAGGGGCAGATCTTTCTCGTGAACCCAAAGGGCGGCAGCTTGAACGGCGAGACCATCCATCGAAGTGTCGAGGCGATACCGGGCGACATCGATTTTGCCATCATTGCCGTGGTCGCCCGTGCCGTACCGGAAGTGCTCGACGCGTGCCGAAGAAAAGGCGCGGCCGGTGCGGAGATCTTCTCCTCCGGCTTCAAGGAGCTGGGCACCGAGGAAGGCCTGGCCCTGGAACGGGAGATCGTCGCGGCGGCGGCCAAAGGCATTCGCGTCATCGGACCGAACTGCTTTGGCATTTACTGCCCCAAAAGCGGCCTGACCGTTCTGCCGGGTCCCGATCTTTCGCGGGAAACCGGGCCGGTGGCCTTTTCGTCCCAAAGCGGCGGCATGGCCGTGGACTTCGCCAATGCCGGCAAGTCGGTCGGCCTGAAATTCAGCAAGGTGGTCAGTTTCGGCAACGGGGCCGATCTGCGCGAAGCCGAACTGCTCGAGTACTTTCGGGACGACCCCGAAACCGGCATCATTGCCATGTACATCGAGGGCATTCAGGACGGCGACCGTTTTTTCGCGGCTCTCAAGCGCACCTCCGCCAAAAAGCCCGTGATCGTAAACAAGGGCGGGCTGTCGGCGGCCGGCAGCCGGGCCGTGCGCAGCCACACCGCCTCCATGGGCGGCCGCCGCGAGATCTGGCACTCCATCCTCAGGCAGGCCAATGCCGTCCAGGTCGGCGATATGTCTGAAATGGTTCAGGCCTGCCTGGCCTTCACCCTGCTGCCCGCGCGCTCTTTTCGCAACGTCACCGTCGTCGGCGGCGGCGGGGCGCTGGGCGTGGCGGCCGCCGATCTGGCCGAAATCCACGGCGTGCAGATCCCTGCCTTTGCCGACAGCCTGGCCCGGCGTATCGACGACCTGCTCCCCAGGCCCGGATCGAGCCCCGGAAATCCCGTCGATGTGGCCAATCCGTTCGTGCCGCCCAAAACCCTCAAAGAGATCCTGCGCCTGGCTGCCACGGACGAACGTATCGATCTGCAGATTTTTACATCCCTGATCCATCACTACAAAAACATGGCAAAAATGCTGGGCAAACCGATCAAGGAGGTGACCCCCTACCGCGAACTGGCCGACGTCTTTCGGGAGGTGATGGCCGATACCGGCAAACCCATTGTCGTTATCCTGTCCAACCCCAAAAGCGGCCTGGACCACCTTGACGTGGTCGAGATGTTTGCAGATGCACGCCACGCTTTCATCGAACGTGGAATTCCGGTATTTGGAAGCCTGAAAGAAGGATTGAGAGCCCTCGAGCATGTCAACATTTACTACGAAAGGAAGCGATCATGAACAAAACCGATGCCGTCCAAATCATCCGCGCGGCGCTGCAGCAAGGACGCAAGACCCTGTCCGAATACGAAGCCAAGCAAGTGCTGGCCGCCTACGGCATACCGGTCACCCGCGAGATTCTGGTGACGGAGCGCAGCGCGCTGTCCGCAAGCTTGGATGAAATCGGGTTCCCGCTGGTGATGAAAGGCTGCTCGGCCGAAGTCGCCCACAAGACCGAAAAGAATCTGGTGCGGGTGGATATCCGCAACGAGCAGGAAGCCCTTTTGGCCTTCGATGAAATCACCGCCGCCATGAACGGCAGCGGCGGCGCCGTGCTGGTGCAGGAGATGGTCGGCGGGCGCAGGGAGCTGGTCATGGGACTGACCCGCGACCCGCAGTTCGGCCCGTGCGTCATGTTCGGGCTGGGCGGTATCTTCACCGAAATTCTAAAGGATATCTCCTTCCGCAAAGCGCCTCTGGAAAAGCGTGATGCGCTGGAGATGATGCAGGACATTAAAGGCCGTGCCATCCTGCAGGCCGTACGGGGAATGCCTGCCGCCGATACCGACGAGCTGGCGGATATGCTGATGCGCATCGGCACGATCGGATTGGATATGCAAGAGGTCGCCGAAATCGATCTTAATCCGGTGATCCTTTCCGGATCGAAGCCCATCGCGGTGGACGCGTTGATCGTGCTGCAGGCCGGCCAATGAAGGGTGGCTGTTCGTACCTGCTAGTGCAGCGGTATGCGGCTCGCCGCCAATGAACGCCGCGTCCGAAAAAACGAGTCATGCGTGCGGGTACCGGTGATTCATCTGGTTTCCGAAAATCGGATCAGGCCGCCATATCCACCGGCATTCTCAATCCTTGGGCCTGCTTTCGGACCACCCGGGCATAATAGCTGTCCTTGCGGATCAGTTCGGCATGGGTGCCCTGTTCCATGATGCGGCCCTCTTTGATGACCAGGATGCGGTCGGCCGCGGCGATGGTTTGCAGGCGGTGGGCGATGACGAAGGTGGTCCGGCCGGCCTTGAGGGTCCGCAAGGCTTGCTGCACCAGCAGCTCCGATTCGGCATCCAGGGAGGAAGTGGCTTCGTCCAGGACCAAAATGGGGGCGTTTTTAAGCAAGGCGCGGGCGATGGAGATGCGCTGGCGCTGCCCGACCGACAGGCATTTGCCGCCTTCTCCCGCCATGGTGTCATAGCCCTGGGTCAGATTCTGGATGAAGTCATGGGCGTTGGCGGCCTTGGCGGCGGCGATGATTTCCTGCATGGAGGCCTCCGGACGGCCGTAGGCGATATTGTTGCGCAGGCTGTCATTGAACAACATGGTGTCTTGCAAAACGAAGGCGATCTGGTGGCAGAGCGACTCCCGTTGGATCTTGCGCACGTCCGTTCCATCGATATAGACGGCCCCCGAGCTCGGATCGTCGAAGCGCTGCAGCAGCGAAAGCAGTGTGCTTTTGCCGGCTCCGCTTGGCCCCACCAAGGCGATCGTCTCTCCGGCAGCCACCTCGAGCGTGATGTCGTGAAGCACCGGTGTGTCGTTTTTGTAACCGAATGCGACATTTTCGAACCGCACTTGGCCCCGCACGCTGCTCAGCGCAATCGCATCGGGGGCATCTTTGAGAGGGTTGGCCGCATCCAGAAATTCGAAGATGGCGCTCAGGTACACCGATGCCCGGCGGAACATCTGGTACGACCCGGTCAGTCCCTGCATCGGGCCGAACAGGCCGCCGATATAACCCAGAAAAGCCACCACCGTGCCCACGGTGGCCTGTCCCTTGATAACCAGGTACCCGCCGTAAGCGGCAATGGCCACGCGCCCGCAATTGACGATCAGGCTGTTCACCGCCTCAACCGAGGTATCCCGCACAACACCGCGCATGACGATCCGGTTGGTGTCGTATACGCCGTGCATGAACTGGCGGCGCTCGGCTTTCTCGCGGGTAAAGCTTTTGACGGTGGCGATACCGGCCAGGACTTCATGGAAATGGCCGAAAATGCGTGTCCAGCGGTTCATGATGATGTTTTCGCGGACCGTTTGTTCTTTGGCCGCCCATACCCCGATCAACGTGGGCAACGGGCAAAAACCCAGAGCCAGCAGGAAAAGACGCCAGTCGAGCATGACCATGGCGCCCAGCGACAGGACCAGGTAGATCAAGTTGGGCAGCACCCGGCTGGTAAACTCCCCGAAGGCATCCATGTAGCCGCCGATGCCCCGGTTCATTTTGGTAATGATGCCGCCAACGCTGCGGTTTCTGAAAAAAGACAGCGGCAGGGAACACAGACAATCCACCACGGCGTGCTGGAGGTTGTTGTTCACGCCGATGCGCACCCGCCAGAACGTCCAGTTCAACAGACCGCCGATCAGACAGCGGGCCAGCACCAGAAACACCAAACCGGCCACGGCCATCAGCAAGGTGTTCAATTCCCGGCCGAAGCCCAGGGCATCGAACAGGGATTTCATCAACAGCGGTTCGGCCGCGTTCATCGCCGCCATGAGAATGGTCAATGCAAAAACGGCTAGAATACCTTTCCAGTATTGCGCCATGTAAGGAATCGTTTTTCGTGCGCGCGCAAGTGAGCTGTCAGCAGCAGCCATGAGAATTCGCCTCCCGGAGTCAGTACAGTTTCAATCCAAGACCGCACGTATAGGCAACGGTCGTGCCATGCCGTTGGCTTTCTGCTCAGCAACAGGCTAAGTAAGAAGCGCCGTTTGATGCGCCCTCACGGGCGTTGTGCAGGGACTTGAAAAATGCAGGATTGAATTCAGCACCTGGATGGCTGTAAATAGGGTAGGCGTGGTATGGCCCGGCGGCATCGATTTTGCCATACTTTTCGGTTCATATTTCATCCGCAAAGGAAAAACGACCGTGCAGCGTAAAAACATCAACAAAATGGTCCTGCTGATACTGGTATTTTTGATTTCAGCGGTTTTCTTGGCCATGATCCGTCATTTTATCATGGCGCTCCTGCTGGCTGGAATTTTTGCTTCAATGGCTCAGCCGGTCTATCGTAAAATCACCCGGCTGAACGGCGGGCGGCCCCGCTTGGCCTCCTTGTTGACATTGCTGCTGTTTGTGCTGGTCGTTTTGCTCCCGCTGTCCGGACTGGTAGGCGTCATCACGGCTCAGGCGGTGAAAGTAGGCCAATCAGTCACCCCTTGGGTGCAGCGGCAAATCGCTGAACCGGGCGCTCTTGTGCAATACTTTAAAGATCTTCCCTACTACGAGCAGATCGCGCCCTATCGTGAAGATATCTTTCGCAAAGCTGGCGAACTGGCCACCAACATCAGTGGTTTTCTGATCGACAGCCTGTCGGCGGGAGCCATCGGTACCGTCAACTTCATCTTCTTGTTTTTCATTTTCCTCTATATCGGGTACTTCTTTCTGATCGACGGCCGGGCCCTGCTGGACCGCATGCTGTACTACCTGCCTCTGGAGGATCATAACGAAAAGCGCCTGCTGGACAGATTCACTTCGGTCACGCGGGCGACCCTGAAAGGCACGGCCGTGATCGGTGTGCTGCAAGGCAGTCTTGCCGGCGTGGCGTTTGCCGTGGTGGGCATCGATGCGGCGGTTTTCTGGGGCACGGTCATGTCGATCTTATCGATCATCCCCGGCATCGGCTCGGCCCTGATCTGGGTGCCGGCCGCAGTCATCCTGGCCGCCTCCGGGGAATATATCAGGGCCATTGGACTGACCCTGTTCTGCGCCGTGGTGGTCGGCAGCCTGGACAATGTGCTGCGGCCCCGGCTGGTCGGCAAAGACACCCAGATGCACGATGTGATGATTTTTTTAGGCACCCTGGGCGGTCTGGCGCTGTTCGGGCTGATCGGTTTCGTGATCGGGCCGATCATCGCCGCTTTGTTTGTTACCATTTGGGATATCTATGGAGAAGCCTTCCGGGATATCCTGCCCGTGGTCAATAAAGACCGGTTGACGAAGAGCGCGCCCGAGCAGGAGATATTGGAACCAGGGAGCCCCAAAAGAAACGATGCCGTCGGACAGAGAACCCCCCCTGATTGATTTAACCCTTTCCCAGAAGTACGGCTTTGCTGAAAACCATCTTATGATTGTTCATGGTGAGGTTTGCCTCCATTCAGCGGACCGGCGCAACATCGTAGCCGCGGGCGCGCAGCAGTTGTATCAACCCGTTTGGGCCGGCCAGATGCAGGGCGCCCACGGCGATAAAGCTGTTGCCTTGCTGCAGATAGGGGATCATGCGCTCAGCCATACGGTGGTTGCGCTGGTCATTCAGGCGAAGCACAAATCGCTGGACGGCCGGCGTGTCGCCCCGGGCGGTGTAGGCGGCCGCCAGTTCGGCCACCTTTTGCAAGTCATCAGCCGCATAGGCCCGGATCAGTTGATCGAATAGACGGGGCAGTTGGGGCAACTGCTCGATGGTCATCTTTAAAAGGGCGATCTGGTCATCAAGAGAAAGTTCTTCGAAAATCGCCAACTGCTCCCGAGCGCTTTCCAGTCCGCCGGTAGGTTTCCCGGCGGCTTGAGAGCGCTGGTAGAGCACCAGGTCCAAAATAGGTTCGCCGCTGGGTTTGGGCATGCTCAGCAGTGCCATCGCCACCCAGGGTTTGAGATTGCGCACCACCATCTCCGGGATTGCATATTCGCTCATCGCCTTCACGACCCGGTTGTAGAGATCCCGGCCCAGCAGGGTTTCCAGATCTTTCCCGTCGATGATCAGCATCTCGGCCCCCAAAGCGAGCAGGACGTCGCCGTCCATCTGCATCTCCATAACAAAGCGCTCGGAAAGGTCCAATGCCTGCTGCACGGCGGGGCGAAGGCCCACCACACGCGGGTCGGCGCTGTGAATGGTGCCCAGCAGATAGCTGGGCGCCGTCCCCCTGCGGCTGATGCGCCACAGCATTCCCCCACCCAGCGGCGTCGAAGAATCCGAATATTTGGCGGCGGATGGTTCGAGCTGCGCGTCCACAACAGCGCGACGAGCGGGGACCTTGCTGGCGGGATTGACAGATGAAGATGACGGGGCCGTTCGGATCGGCGCCTGCGAGGTCGGGCCGTCGGAAAAATGCCAATGCCCCTGCTCGTCTTTCCAGCGGTAGATTTCAGCAGGACAGGGAAGTACCGGAAGAAGCAAATGGGGGAGGAGAAACCAAAGCACTAGGCCATGCAGGAAAGACTTCGGGGAACACATCGTGGGTAAACCTCAAAGCGATGACGGCGCCACTATATCAAAAGCGCCCTAGAGGGGCTTCATACTGGGGATGGGTCTTTATATCAAGCCGTTTGTGCCCGCAGTGTGGTTGGATTTAACCTGGCTGGTAATCCGCAATATTCAAGTGAGGCAGGTAGTGCGTGCGTGCTACTAGGCCTCGACAATTGAGCAGAGCTGTGTTACTGTGTTACTGTGCTTGCCAGCGGCGCCGGACAAAACTCCAAAACCTGAATTGTCCGGCGGCATGACGGCGGTAAAAGGCTCCCCCGCGCCTTCGAAACGGACATGTCCCCGTTCAATGATGTCCACTTACCGCCCGCATGGCCGCTGCATCGATCGGCGCAAAGGAAGATAGCATTGATGATCGTCCAGGCGGACACCCTTTATCTGCCCATTCTCAGTCCCGCCCGCGTTGAAGTGGGCAGCCGGGCCTTGATCCTGCATCGCGCCCCTCCCCGGCAAAGCGGGCGGCCGCAGATTATCCCCGATCCCCGCCCGCTCGGGCGCATCCATTATACGGTCTACGGCGCAACATCCGCGGAACAAAGCCTGGGCCGGGTCATCGATCTGTATGCCTGAGCCGGAATCCCGGCGCCAACCCATTTCCTCAGCGCGTCAAGTAAAACGCAATTTTTCCATACGTGCTTATTTTCCGTCCGGGAGGAAATCTTATGCTTCAACCGATCTATCTCGATTATAACGGCACCACGCCGCATGCTCCCGAAGTGATCGAGGCCATGCGGCCCTTTTTGGAAATCGATTTCGGCAATCCCTCCAGTTCCCACTGGTACGGCATCAAACCCAGACAGGCGGTCGAGACGGCCCGGCGGCAAGTGGCCGGCCTGCTGGGCTGCCGGCCTACGGAACTCTTTTTCACTTCGGGCGGCACCGAATCCAATAATCACGCCATCCGCGGCATGGCGCGGGCCTTGAAGCACAAAGGCCGGCACATCGTTACCAGCGCTTTCGAACATCCGGCGGTCCTGGAGGTCTGCCGCTATTTGCAGACCGAAGGCTTCGACACCACCTATGTTGCCGTGGACGGCCAGGGCATGGTCGATCCGGCGGCGGTCGAGGAGGCGATCCGGCCCGACACGATCCTGATCAGCATCATGCATGCCAACAACGAGGTGGGCACGGTGCAGCCCATTGCCGCGATTGCCTCTGTGGCGCGGCGGCACGGCATTGTCATGCACACCGATGCGGCCCAGTCCCTGGGCAAGATTCCGGCGGATGTCCAAGAACTGGGCGTGGACCTGCTTTCGGTGGCCGGTCACAAGCTCTATGCCCCCAAAGGCATCGGCGCGCTCTTTGTGCGCCAGGGCATCACGCCGGAGAAATTCTGCTTCGGCGCGGCCCAGGAAAAGGGCCGGCGGGCCGGTACCGAGAACGTGCTTTCGATCGTCGGTTTGGGCACGGCCTGCGAAATTGCGGCCCGCGATCTGGCGGCCCATATGGCCCATATGCAAACCATGCGCGACCGCCTGCACCAGGGCATCGCCGGCCGTCTGGCGGATGTGCGCCTCAACGGGCACCCCGACCGTCGCCTGCCCAACACGCTTAGTTTGTCTTTCAAGGGCCTGGAGGCCGACCGCCTGCTGGAGGAGATCGGTCTTTCGGTGGCCGCTTCGGCCGGAGCGGCCTGTCATGCCGAAAACATCGAGCTGTCCCATGTACTTGCGGCCATGCAGGTGCCCCTCGAATGGGCCAAAGGTACCCTGCGTTTTTCGACCGGCAGGATGACGACTGCGCAAGAGATCGACCGGGCCGTCGATATCGTGGCGAAAGCGGTGATGCTGTTGCGACATTCGGGATAGCCTGAAAAGCCGGCTGGCAAGTTCTCCTGCTTCCTGATTTCGTGTTGCGGATTTTAAATCAATGCCGTTCCGATTCAGGCAGGCCGCGTCGATGTGTGCCTCATGGAGTTTGATAAACAGGGGTTGCCGCTCGCACCTCCCGCGGCGCGACCGCAAACAGGCTGCGCTGGCCGCTGAAGCCCTTCAGCACCTGCTCGAAACGCCGTTGCACCTGAACCACGCCGTCCACCAGGTTCAGCATGGGCTCCGACAGGATCACTTCGCCCGGACGGGCTTCGCCCTGAATGCGCTGGGTTAAATTGACCTCCGCCCCCACAATGCCGTATTTGGCCCGATCCATCGAGCCGATGTTGCCCACAATGGCCGGACCGGTGTTCAGGCCGATACCGATCGCCAGATCGGGAAGACCGTCGCTGGCCATCGTTGCATTGACCCCGGCCAGTTCCGCTTGCATCTGAAACGCGCAATTCAGAGCGGACAGAGCCGCTTTGGAAACGTCCGTTGCCAGGGGATCGAAAAAAGCCAGCAGACCGTCGCCGATAAAATCGACCACTATGCCTTCATGTCCTTTAATGATGGCGATCATGCGGGCGAAATAGTGGTTGAGCAGCAAAATGGTCGCTTCGGGGGTGATCTGCTCGGACAGGCGCGAAAAACCGCGGATGTCCGCCATCAGGATGACCACCTGGCGTTTTTGCCCGCCCAAATGCAGCGACTCCGGCCGGCTCAGCAATCGTTGCGCCACTTCCCGATCCACATAGCGGCCGAAGGTGTTGCGGATGAGGTCCCGTTCACGCAATCCCGCTATCATTTGATTGAAGGCTTCACCCAATTGCGCGAACTCGTCGCGGGTGCGCACGCGTACGGTCATGCCGTAGTTGTCCTGCGCGATCAGCCGGGCTACGGCCGTCAAGGTTCGGATGGGCCTGGCAATGCCCAACGCCATCACGAGGCTGACGGCCAGGCCCACGGCGATGCCCAGCAGGGCGAATTGAACCATCACGCGCCGGATGTCATCGACAAAGCCGAGCTGGGCATCCAGGGATTTGGCAATGACGAAAGAGGGCGCTCCCCTTGCCTGCTGGCCCTCGATCTTCAGGAACAGATAGCGTTCACCGGCGATGCGATGGATTTCCGGCAAGGTGCTGGAGAGCCGGTCGATAGTCGCTTCGGAAAGAGCCTGGCGTTCGGCTGCCGATCGTTTGAAAGCAGCCCCTTCAAAGATCAGGATCTCGAGCCCATGCAGCAGGGCGATATCGGCGCGGCTCATGGTGCGGATTTTCTGCAGATCTTCCGCCGACCATTCCATGCCCACGAAAATGGACCCCAGGACCTCGTTGCGGCTTGGCGGGCCGATCAGCAGGGGAAAGGTGATGATCTGATGGTAGCGATCACCGTGCCGGATAAAAGCGTGCCCGACCCGGCCTGACAAACCGGCCTTCAAAGGGGAATCGGTGGACAGAATTTTTTCTATATCCGGCCCCAGGGAATGGCTGCCGCGGATTTGGCCTTTGTGATCGGCGATGCTGAGCAGGGACAAATGGGGAAAACTGGGCATGATCTCGGTGGCCACAATGTCATCGCTGGTCAACCGGTCCAGGGTGGCGTCGGTCACGATGGTGCGCACCAACTCGTTGCTGCCGGCGGCGAGGGCCAAACCGGTCAGACGCCGGCTGCGTTCTTCGATCAGATTGATCACCAATTCCCGGGTGGTTTGCAAATCTTCCTTGATGACGGCCACCGCCCGTGCTTCGATCCTGTTTTGCAGCACAAAAAACGTGCCCGCCAAAACGCCCGATACAATCGCGGCAATCGAGAGCGCAAGCTTGTACTTGAAAGGAAAACGCCACCCGTTGGATGGTTTAGTAATCGCTGAATTCGAATTCGGGGGGATAGGACCTGCCCTCCTTGTTTTTATGTTCTTCCATCTCTCTCAGGAGCTTTGTGCTTTGCATGCTGAGTGCAATGGAAACGGTCTCGCGCGCCACTTCGACTTTTTGGGCGGTTTTACCACCCAAAATGTGCCAGCCCCTGAGCTGATAGGTGCCGGGCGGGACATCGGCGATGCGAAAACGGCCCTTGTCGTCCGTCAAGGCGAAATAGCGGTTGGGCACCACAAAGATATCGGCGACCATCTTCTGGTGAATATCGCAATAGATCGGGTGCGGCCCGATCTCCTTGAATTCAATCTCTCTGGCTTCTCCGGTGCCGTAGCGGCCGAGGTCGAAAGATTCCTGCGCATGGGGTGAAAAAACATTGTGTTGAAACACATCCGAATTGGTAAAGCGGACCTTCTGTCCGATGATGACCGGAAGCAGCCGGGGGATGAATTCTTTGCTGCGCTGGTCTAATGTGACTGTACCGGCATGCGTTTTCACGGGGCCTTCCAGGTATACGATGGCCTGCGCCGAACTTTTCAAGGGCTTGCGGCCGGATTTATCCAGGATGGTGACCTGCCCGGTGAGGTCGCCCGCAGTTGCCTCAGCCGCCACCGTCCACACCAGTACGGCGATGAAGGCAACCATGATGGTTCGCTTGCTGGTTGCGCTGGGTTGCATGCCTACCATATAAGTCCGAATAGCATTGAGTCAAATGGGCGAGCGCCATCTTATCAATGGCATGTTGCGACCCGAACCGGGCTGTTCAATCAACTTAATATCGATCGGCGGATGGACACCAGGCTGGACTTGATGAATTACTTTCTGGAGACATAAGGATTGTCGCGTATATAGAATCGCAGGGGCTTTTGCACCCAATCGCCGGCATAGGCAACCCCCACGCGCGGCTTTGCGACGATCGTGATGGGTCGGGCATCGAAACTTGCCGCGATGTAGAGTGTATCGCCGGTCAAATCATGGCCGTTCAGAAGCCGGTCGATGTGCATGGCCTTGCACAGCAGGCCGGGTCCCTGGGTGCGCCCGGTAACATGCTGTACCGGTTCAACGGCCCGCAGCAGGACAGCCGAGCCGTGCCCCGGCGCTTCGGTCACCACGTTCATGCAGCAATAGATCCCGTAGATCAGGTAAATATAGGCGCGCCCCGGAGGCCCGAACATCACCTGGTTGCGCGGCGTCGGGCCTTTGGAGGAATGTGAGGCCCGATCGTGCGGTCCAAGGTAGGCTTCCACCTCCACGATCTTGCCGATGCGCGCCTTTCCAGCGGTTTTATGGACCAGGAGTTTGCCCAGCAAGTCCCGGGCCACCAGCACCGTGTCCCGATCATAGAAAGGTTGAAGCAGCTTTTGCATGCGCTGGTTTGCTGTTGCCTTTCCTTGAGAGGGTCATTTTGGCAACCTGTTGCATAAGGGCATCGGCCGGTCAACGGCAAACCGGAATTGCGGCCGGGGCGGTTCACACCTTAAAGCGGCCCGTCAGTTGATTGAGTTGGTCCGCCAACCGGCGCAACTCCAGAGCGCTGGCGTTTACCTGGGAGCAGCGGCCGGAGATATCACCGATGCCTTGATTTATATTGGCGATATCCCGGGCGATATCCACCGAGACGGCTGAGCTTTGAGCGACATTGCGATTGACTTCCTGCATGCCGTCCGATGCCTGGATGACATTGGCGGCGATCTCTTTGGTCGTGGTGGACTGCTCCTCCGTGGCCGATGAAATCGTGGAGACAATCTCGTTGATGTCGTTGATGATTTTGGAGGTTGCGCTGATCTGATGTACGGTCTCCTCCGTGGAACCTTGAATACCCTGGATCTTGCCTTTGATTTCCTGGGTCGCCAGGGCGGTCTGCCTGGCCAGCTCCTTGATCTCGTTGGCTACCACCGCAAATCCTTTTCCGGCCTCACCTGCCCGGGCCGCCTCGATGGTCGCATTCAGGGCCAGCAAGTTGGTTTGCTCCGAAATTTCGGTGATCACTTCGGTGACTTTGTTGATCGAGCGCGCGGCTTCGCCCAATTGATCCATTTTCAGGGTGGTGTCCCTGGTCTGTAGAACCGCTTCCTGAGTAATGGTGCGGGCCTTTTCGCTGTGTTTGGCGATCTCGGCAATGGTGGCGTTCATCTGATCGGCGGCTGAAGAGACCGAAGTCATATTGATGGCTGCTTGCTCCATGGCCGCGGCCACCGAGCTGATATTGGAACTCATCTCTTCGGCGGCGCCCGCAACGGCATCGGAACGACTGGACACCGCATCGGCCCCGCTGGTCATCTCTTCGGAAACAACGCTCATCGTTTGGGCCGAGTGCGCCAGTGTGTGGGCGTCACCCTTGATACGGCGCACGATATCTTGAAGTTTTTCCACAAACGTGTCGAACCATTTCGAGAGCTCGCCCACTTCGTCGCGCAATTGAACATTCAGCCGCTTGGTCAAATCGCCATCGCCTTCGGCAATATCCTTGAGTCCCTCCACGGCCGCATGGATCGGACGGGTGATGGATAAACTGATCAGCAGCGCCAGCAGGATGCCGGTCAGGAAGGCCGCGGCAACAATGCCCAGGAGCCACATGATGGTCCGGTTGTAGGTGGCTTGGGCCTCGGTGCTGGCCCTTTGGGCGATGGCCAGATTTATTTCGGTCAGCTGATCGAGATTGTCACGCATCTGGTCGAAGCGTTCCCGGGCAGCACCCAATGTCAGGTCCAGGGCCAGCCGGCGGCCTTCGCGCGAGTCGGTTTTACGGCCTTCAACCACCTGCCGGGACAATTCCAGCCAGGCTGAGTGGCCCTTGTCGTATTGGCCCATTAACGCCCGCTCTTTATCCGTGGCCGGCAGGGCCTTGAATTGTGCCCACCGCTCTCTGGATTGCTCCAAATTGGTTTCATACGCCTCGACCAGCTGCTTGAAGGCCTCCGTGTCCGTATTGGTAAAGATCATGGAGCGTTCCGCCACCAACAACTGGTGCAGATCGCGGTCTGTTTCCAGCAGATAATCGATACTGGGCAGGCGAACTGCGAAAATATCCTGAAGGTGCCCGTTGATGTTATGAACGCTGATGTAGCAGGTCAAACCAATGCCGCCGATAAACAGGAGCATTGATGTGAAGCCAACAGCCAGTTTTTGCCGGATTTTCAGATGTCTGAACCATTGCATGGCTTCACCTATTCAACTTTCTCCACATCGATCCCGAAGGTAATAGCGCCGATCACCTGTTCACCATCCCAAACCGGAACAGATACCTGCACCAGGTAAGCCTGCGCACTGTCATCGAATTTGACCTGATCCACAAAAGTGGCACCGCTGGCGTTGTTGAATGATTGCTGAAATTTGGCTTCGTCGCCCTGCCAGTAGTCCGAAGTTTTTTCCGACATGGCCACGTTGGCGCCCTGGTTGTCCATTACGAAGATCTCGGAAAAATAGGGGGTTGTATTTTGAAGCGATTGCAGGAAGCGGCCGCATTCCGATTCCATTAGCGCCTTCATGTTTTCGGCCAGGCCGGGAGTGGCGCGCCATTTTTCATCGATGGCTTTAATCTGATCCAGGCTCTTGCCTTTGGCGTTCTCTGCTTGGACCGCGCGGATGATAACCGGGTGCTTGCCGTAATCGGCCAACTTGCTGACGGCCAGAGCCTTTACCTTCTGGGGAGCTTCTTCCGCGGCTCCCAAGGAAATAGTGCCAAACATCAGAACGCCTGCCAAAAGAAACATCCATAGTGTCTTCATGATCATGCTCCTTTGGGCACAAAAAATCGCCTTGTGCACCGGTTTAGAGGTCCGTGAGTGCTGGTCAGTGACCGAATGCAACTATTCGCCCCAGCCTCCGTAAAAGCCGCACGGAAATGCGGCGATTTTCAGGAGGCCTGAAAAGCTCAGGCAAATTGGGACAAACCTGTTTACCCATACTCCCATATATCGGTAGGATGGATGAAGACTTGAGCGGGCTAAACCAGAACCTCTTCTGTCCGGTTCAAGCGCGCCTCAACGCGGGTCTTGAGCTGCCCGGCAGCTCTGCCGCAACCGCCTTCGATGCACAGGCACTGTGTGTTGAGCGCCCTTTTCAGCCGGTATGGCCTGCGTCCGGTAGGGCCGGCAAAACTGAAGTCCGTGCTGGACCCGCCGGCGTTACAGGCGTCGCCCCTTTGCTCGAATATGGGCCGGGCGTTGCGGGTGGGGGTGAAGACGGCACTATCCACCTTAAACAGCTGCCGCCCAAACAGGGATCAACCGAGACAGCGGCTCTCTAAGAGGGAATTTTAAAGTGCAGCCTGCAAGGGGAAAAAGAAGAGAGAGGGTGCGGCCGTGAATACCACCGGACTTGAATGGTTTCTCAGTGGCAACTGGCTGGAAGCAGGCGGACCCTGATCAGGACCTCTTGTCGTCTTCGATTTTATCCGGACCCTTGGCGTCTTTTTCGCTGGTGGCGTTGCGGAAATTGCGAATGGCTTTGCCCAGGCCCCCGCCGATTTCAGGCAGTTTGCCGGCACCAAAGATGATCAGGATGATCACAAGAATGATAATCAGTTCGGGTATGCCGATACCAAACATTTTATTCTCCTACCATGAGGTTCGAATGGTCCATTTTTGGTTACCGCCCGCAGATGCACAGGTCCCGCATCTACTCGCATGTCAGATCATCAGGTCCAAGTTCTTCTAAAAGGCGGCGAAATTCCTTGGAACGCAGATAGCTGTCAATGGCACCCTGATACTCGATCCATGCATGCCAAGCCTTGAGCCAGTCGTGGTTGTGCCAATACGCCTCCGCGTCGCCTTTTCCCTGCAAACGTTGAATATAGTCGGTATACTCTTCGGCGCAACTGAGGCAAAAACGATAGGGTGTTTTCGGATCCTGTTCTCGCGGATACATTCCCAGGGGCGCGCTGCAGCGCTCGCATTTGGACGGACAATGGGTGCACTGAAACACCTTGCGCACGGCCATGATCTTTTGCTTACGCAAAACTGCAGCCCTTTGCTCGGCACTGAGTTTCAGCTTGTCGTCCAGCGAAATGACCTTGGTCATGGGCTTTCCTTAAAAAATCCGGTATTTTTAAATGCAGCGAAATATATCACCCCGTCCGGAGGGTGTCAATCAAACCGATCGCCGCAATCGCCGCAATTGTTCGTGATCAGATTCAGTTGGCGTCCGCTCTTCCCGGCAAACATTTGAATCCCGATGACCTCAACTTCGGGTCGGCGTCGCTCATCGTTGTCGTATCGGACTTTTGAGAATGTTTGGGGCCTTTAAACGTGAGACTTGCTGTTGTATGGCGGTATCGGCTGTGTTAAGGTCCGGATTTGATTCCGATAGGATGGTTCAAGGGCTTTGCAGGAGTGGTTTCCCGGAAAACCCGCAACCGCTTCGAGTCCCTTCACGCAAGGATGATACGATGGCGTTCTCTTCCTTAAAACCCGCCGGGCGCGCGATGCTCATCGGCAGCCAACCGCTCAATGATCATGTCGAAGCCACGCGCCTGATTTTGCGGCATGTGCCTGAAATACCCAATTGGGTTCAGCTGCCGGTGTTCAAGCAGGAGGGTATGGTGGCACAGTTTGCGTCCGGTCTGCCGGGGCTGGTATTTGGCGAAGAGCGCCTCCATGTCGAATCGGCCGGACACCTCTTCGAGGAAGAGCTGCTTCATTTTTACGAGGAGTACCTTGCCGCGGCGGAGCAGAGCGAGGGATGGGAGGCAAGTCGTTTTGCGCTCACCCGCGATACTGCGGGCGGTTTTTTCGTCCTGCTGGAGATGTTGAGCAGCAGGACGCATCCCCTGTTCGCGGTCAAGGGCCAGATCACCGGACCGGTTACCTTTTGTACGGCGCTGGCCGATCAGGATCGGCGTCCCGTCTTCTACCACCACGCACTTCGCGATGCGGCCGTCAAAATGCTGGCCCTCAAGGCCGCCTGGCAGGTAAAGCGGCTGGCTTGCCTGGGCGCGCCGGTTATTCTCTTTATCGATGAGCCGGCCCTGGCCGGCTACGGATCATCCGAGTTGATCAGCATTTCGCGCGAGGATATCACAAGCTGCCTGCAGGAAGTAATTGATGCCGTCCACCTGCAGGGCGGCCTGGCCGGCGTGCATGTGTGCGCCAATACGGATTGGGCCCTGTTGCTCGAATCGGCGGCCGATATTATCAATTTTGATGCTTTCGGCTATTTCGAAAAATTCGTGTTGTATGCCGACCGTTTGAAAAGCTTTCTGGAGGGCGGCGGCTGCCTGGCCTGGGGACTGGTGCCGACCTCCCAGCCCGATCAGGTCGCGGCAGCCACGGTGGAGACCCTCTGGGCACAATGGCGGCACTATAACCAGCGCCTGGCGGCCCTGGGGATCGATACGGCCGTGGTGCGCAACCAATCGTTTATAACGCCCAGCTGCGGAACGGGATCGTTGCCTGCGGAGTTGAGCCGCAAGGTGTTGGAGCTGACCCGCGAGTTGTCCCAACGGGTGCGGGCGTCATCAAGCGCCGAAGCGGGTTGACGCCCTTTGCATGGGCTCGAAACTCGGCAGGTTTGGCGGGTCTGGATAAACTCGGCCGGAATCGGCATCAGCTAACAAAGGAGATAGAGGAACACGACTATGGGGAAAACTTTCAGCGGTGCTTCCCGCTATGTTCTGGATTCGGAACTTGCGCAAATCGTCAATGTATCCATGGCTCTGGAAATGCCCTTGCTGCTCAAGGGGGAGCCGGGAACGGGCAAAACCATGCTGGCGCACGCCATCAGCGAAAGCGTTGGGATGCCCCTGCTGGTCTTGAACGTCAAATCCAGCATGAAGTTGGTCGACGCGCTTTATCAGTACGATACCCTGACCCGTTTGAACGACAGCCGGTTCGGCGACTCCAACCGTGATGTCAGCAACATCGAGGCCTACATCCGCATGGGTAAAATCGGTCAGGCGTTTGTATCGGACCTGCGTACGGTGCTGCTCATCGATGAAATCGACAAGGCGGATACCGATTTTCAGGACGACATGCTCGATGTGCTCGATCAGATGGAGTTCGACATTATCGAGATCGACAAAACCATCCGGGCCACGCACCGGCCCGTCATCATCATCACCTCCAACGCCAAAAAGGATTTATCCGATCCTTTTCTGGGTCGCTGCAATTTCCACCACATCGCTTTTCCCGACCCCAAAATGATGCGCAAGATCATGGATGTCCATTTCCCCGGCATCAGCGAGGAGTTGGCCGAAAATGCCATCGAGGCCTTTTACCGGTTGCGCCAGGTGGAAGGAATTGAAAAACGACCGGCCACCCGCGAACTGATCAATTGGATTCGGGCATTGCAGAGCGATCCGGATTTCAGCCCCAAGCGTCTGGCCAAAAACGAACTGCCTTTTTTGGGAGTTTTGTTCAAGAAAAGCCAGGATTTTGAACAGGCCAGCCGGGTCCAGCGCAGGCGCATCTAGGATGCTCGGCATTGGTCACAGCGCAGCCCTCGGCTGTTGACGCGCCCCGGCCAATAGGGTCTTTCAAGTCCGGCGTTGAGACAAATAGGAATAACCATTTGGCTCCAAAGCACGATTCAGCCATTCACGAATCGACCACTTAACGGTTTAACGAACATGTTTATCGATTTCTTCTACCAGCTCAAAGATCATGGCGTACCCGTAACGCCGACAGCCTTTTTGACTTTGCATAAGGCTCTCAGCAAAGGCTTGGTCAGCTCGTTGGAAGATTTCTACACCGTGTCCCGCTCCATATTGATAAAAAGCGAGCGCTATTTCGACCTCTACGATCAGGTCTTCGCCCATTACTTCGAAGGCGCCGAACTGCCGGACGCCCAGGGATTGGCTGTTGACGAAATGGCGCGGGCCTTGCTCGAACAATGGCTGCAACACCCCAAGGAGTTGGCCGAAGCCTTGGGCGTGGATGAATCCGAACTTCAAAAGCTCACCCCCGAACAATTGATCGAATATTTCAAGGAACGCCTCAAGGAACAGACCGAACGCCACGACGGCGGCAACCGCTGGATCGGCACCGGCGGCACCTCGCCGGTGGGTCACTCCGGTCACCATCCCGAGGGCATGCGCGTCGGAGGGGTGTCGCGCAACCGTTCCGCTGTCAAGGTGGCCCTGGAGCGGCGTTATAAAGACTACTCCCTGGAAGGCCCCCTGACCAACGCCATGCTTGGCGAGGCGCTCAAGCGGCTGCGCCACCTGCGGCCTGACGGTCCCAAGGACCGGGTCAATATCGACAAAACCATCTACCAGACGATGAAAAACGCGGGCGAGATCGAGATTGTCTTCGACAGTGTCCTCAAGGACCGGCTCAAGGTGATTCTGGCCATCGACAATGGCGGCTGGTCCATGGACCCCTACATCCCGGTGGTACAAACGCTTTTCGATTACGCGCGCGCTCAGTTCAAGGAGTTGAAAACCTATTTCTTCCACAATACCATTTATGAAACCGTGTGGGCGGACGCCTCTCGTTATAAAAAGCCCACCACCCTCGACGACCTGGCCCGGCGCGACCCGGAGACCCGCTTGATTCTGGTGGGCGACGCCAGCATGGCGCCTTACGAGCTCATGGCCCAGGACGGATCGATCTACATCACCGATCGCAGCGGGCGGCCCAGTCTGGAATGCCTGCGATTTCTGGCCAAGACTTTCCGGCGTTCGGTCTGGCTCAATCCGGTGCGCAAAGCGCGCTGGCCTTACACGCGCACGATCAACCTCATTGCTCAAATCTTCCCCATGTTTGAACTGAGCATCGACGGGTTGGAAAAAGCCGTGGCCCATTTAACCTCCGGAACCGCTTCTTGACGCTTTTGGCGTGTCGCTGGATATGGTTGCGTGTGGATGAGTAAGCGTACAAAATCTACCTACCTTCTCTTGTTGCTGCTGGGCGCGGTCGTCTTGGGCATGCTCTATTTCGGATTCAGGTTGAAAGGGTTTCGTCCCGCCAACAGCGTCCGTTGGGCCGCGGAGGGTCCCGGCATCTCCTTTGAACAGTACGGAATCGCCTATACCGATCCGATCGATATGGCTTCGGCGGGAGAGCGTGGTTTCTCGCTGGAAATCGCCATTCAACCCGAAAAGATCGGCGGTGGATTTCATTTTGTGTTGCTGGCCCATGACGGCGATGATGCCCGCCAGCTTCTCATCGGTCAATGGCGATCCACGTTGATCGTCATGCATGGGGCTGACTATGAGAACCGGCGCAAAACCCCCAAGATCATCGTAGATATCGGCAAGTCGCCCGATAAAGCCCTTTTGGTCAGTATTGCTTCCGGAGCAAAAGGAACCCAGCTCTTTTTGAACGGCGCGCTGAAAAAAGAAAATCCCGCCCTGCGCTTGCAATGGCCCGCATCCGATCAGGGCGCAGGCGCTCGGCTGGTTTTGGGAAATTCCGTTTACGGGCACAGTTCCTGGCGCGGGGCGATTGCCGGATTGGCCGTCTACGCGCACAGGTTGAGCCCCTTTCAAGTGAGACGGCATTACGCGGGTTGGCGTGAACGCGGCGATTTTGGTTTCGCAAAGCCGGACGCGCCGGAGATGCTGTTTTTATTGGATGAAGGCACAGGCGAGCTGGCCCGCGATCAATCGGGAAATGGATATCACCTGACCGTGCCGGCCTACATGAGGATCCTGAAAAAGGAAGTTCTTCTCCTGCCCTGGCATATGGGCAGGGCCCAGTGGAATTATGGCAAGGATGCCATCCTCAATTTCATCGGCTTTTGGCCGCTTGGCTTTCTGGTTGCCGCAGCGTTGGACCGCGGCCGCCGGATCAGGGAATACTACCGGCCGGCAGCGATTTTGATTTGTTTCATGTTCAGCCTTTCCATCGAAATGGGACAGGTTTGGATCCCTTCGCGTTCCTCAAGCCTGTTGGATCTGATTTTAAATACGTCGGGCGCCGGGGTGGGAACCCTGCTGTTTGCCAGGCAGCGAAGATGGTTTGCGCTGAATTTTTTCGGTGAGCGATAAAGGCCGCAAGGACGATTGCGGGCGGGTTGTAGTTGGATCCAACCAGAAGAAGAAATGGAAAGCGCCTTGTTCCCCTTCAAGGAGAACAAGGCGCTTTGGTTTATCTCAAATATTTCTTCTTACGGACCGTTATCTTTGCAAGTTCTCGATGACCGTGGCCACACCCAGCCCGCCGCCGCAGCAGGAGCTGAAGAAGCCGTAGCGGCCGCCGCGCCGGATCAACTCGCGCATGGCGAACATGCAGACCCGCGCGCCCGATGCCCCATTGGGATGACCAAAGGCAATGGCGCCGCCCAGGGGATTCCATTTGCTCATATCGACCTTATCGCCGGTCTGATTTTCGAGCTCTTTCACAACGGCCAGGTTCTGAACGGCAAAGGCCTCGTTGCATTCCATGACATCCATCTGTGAGAGCTTCAAGCCGGCGCGTTTCAGCGCGATGGGCACGGCGTAGGCCGGTCCGATGCCCATGATCTTGGGATCCACGCCATAGTCGCCGCCGGCCAGCCATTTGGCCATGGGCGTATACCCCAACTCTTTGGCTTTCTCGGCCGTCATCATCAACACCATAGCGCCGCCGTCGTTTCGGCCGGAGGCGTTGCCGGCCGTGACCGTGCCGTTTTTATCGAAGGCCGGCGGCAGTTTGGCCAATCCTTCCAAAGTGGTATCGGCGCGGGGATGTTCATCGACCTTGAAAACCCTTTCGGGTGTTTTGCGCGTGGCCGGAAAAATCACCGGCACGATTTCTTCATCGAAATACCCGGCTTGCATGGCTGCCTTGGCGCGCATCTGGCTGTTGTAGGCGAATTCATCCGAAGCTTGCCTGGGGATATTGTAGATCTTCTGCAGGTTTTCGGCGGTGATTCCCATGCCTATCGCCTCTTCCGCAACCGGCGACAGCGTAACTCTCAGCGGCATGGGCGGAATCAGTTTGTAAGGCTCTGTGGACATCGAAAATTTGGCTGGAATCTGACTGTAGGCTTCACTGCCGCCGGCGATGATCACATCGGCGTGGCCGGCCAGAATCTTCCATGCCGCATGGTTGATGGAATCGATGGCCGAACCGCATTGCATCTCAACGTAGGAGGCCGAAGTTTCGTAGGGCAGTCCTGCATCGAGGGAAGCCCAGCGGGCGGGATTGACCGCGGTCGAACAGTGGGCGGCAATGCCCATCATCACGGTGTCCACTTTACCCTTTTCGAGGATTTTGGTTTTAGCCAGTAATCCTTTGATGGCAATGCTGGCCAGTTTGGAGGCCGGGAAATCTCTCAACGATCCGCCCATACGGCCGAATGCGGTACGCACACCATCTACGATGACTACTTCTCTCTGGGGCATTTTGTTTCTCCTTTACGCATGTATTTTGAAGTTCATCCCACAATCGACAACGGGATACCAAAGCTAGACTCAGCGCGATCGTCGGCATGCCGCCGGACTTGAGGTCCGGGGCTGCTGGTCAAATCCGGTTTGCAGCGCTGCCGGGCAGGCCTCGGCGGCAATTCAGGTTCAATCCGATTTCGCCGATCCGGGCATAGACAGCGGAATCAGCGTGGTGCCCCTTAATTTGGCCGTCCGGGTCATCAGCTTCCTGCCGTTGGCCGGAGGTTTGATACATTCGGACTCCGGCTTGAGCACCATTTCGATCGCGCCGCCGGGGCAGGTCGTGACGCATAATCCGCAGCCGATGCAACGATCCTTATTGACCACGGCAACATCCTCCCGGATGGACACGGCACCCATCTGGCAGCGTTCCAGGCAGATTTCACATGCCGTGCAGTCAGCGGTGTTCACCTTGGCCCCGAAATCGTTATAAACCGATTCGGCCGGTTTGGGAAGCTTGCCCAGGGTCCGAAGCACGCCGCAACAATCTCCGCAGCAATTGCACATGCCGCCCGGGTTGATCATGTTGGCCGGCTGATTGACCAGGCCGGCTTTCTCGGCCGCGTCCAGAACGGCCAGGGCTTCTTCCTGGTTGATGTAGCGGCCCAATTTATTTTCCACGTAATAATCGGCATGCGATCCGAACGACAAGCACACCTCCACGGGCCTGGTGCAGCCTTTGTCGATCAATTTTTGCTGGATGCGGCAGATGCAATCGGATACGGCGATCACCTCCTTGGACTTGATTATTTCGCGGGCTTGCGCATAGGGCGCTACCTGATGAACCGCTTGAACCGATCTTTGAACCGGTATGGTCCGCAGGGGAATGATGTTTTTGCCCGGCCTGAAATCCAGGAGGCCTTCATCAAAATAGGTTTCCATCATTTCGGCGAGGCCGCGATCCATATTTTTCAACTGAAACTCATAGGCACCGATCACGAAGGGCACAGCGGCATAAGCGTTCTGGTGCGCTGCCCGTTTGCGGAACAAAAGTCCCTTGCAGGCCATGCGCTCGAGCAGCAGGGCGGTGGTTTCGGGATCACGGCCGGTGCGCTCGGCCACGGCCGCGGGCGCCTCGAGCATCATGGTCAATTCCAGAAACAGAGCAGCTTCCTCTTCGGTGAAAAGCCGTTGCAGGATTTTCATCTCGACGCCGGAAGCGGTGGCCGGATAACCAACCGAATATTGATCGAGCTGCTCACGAAGCCGGTCGTAAATGCGTGCGGTCATAAAACGCCTCCTGCGGCGTTATCAAGAACGGATTATACCTTCATTCCCGGCATATTGAGAGAAGCGGTGTTGCCGCCGTCTACGGGCAGCGCCTGGCCCGTGATGTAACTGGCTTCATCGCTGGCCAGAAACAGTATGGCCGCAGCGACCTCATCCGGTCTGCCGTACCGGCGCAGTTCGCAGCGGCTGCCCAGTTTTTCGAACTTGCCTTTCTCCCTGGCATAATCGAATACCGGTTTGGTCATGCCGGTCTCGATCAATCCGGGGCACACCGCGTTGACGCGGACATTGAAACCGCCCAGATCGCAGGCCGATGTCATGGTGAAGTTGATCAGGGCCGCTTTGCTGGCGCTGTAGGCATTCCCGCCGGCGCCCGAGCGGATTCCGGCCACGGAGGCGGTATTGACAATGGCCCCCTGCTTGCTTTCGATAAGATGCTTGGCCGCATGCTTGGTCATGAACACGGCGCCCAGCATATTGACCGAGTAAACGCGCTGCCAGTCCTCACCCTCCCAATCCTGCGGGCCGCCGTACTTTCCCGTAATACCCGCGTTATTGCAGACGATGTCGAGACGTCCGTAAGTTTTAAGGGTCAGGTCCACCAATGCTTTAATTTCGTTTTCGACCGCCACATTGGTCTTTTGGGCAATGACCTCGGCGCCCTCCGCCTGGGCGAGTTCCAGGGTCTCCTGCAAAGCGCTTTCCTGCAGATCCGCCAGTGCGAGTTTGGCGCCCTCCCGGGCAAAAAGAATGGCTGCGGCCCGGCCGATGCCGCTGGCGGCACCCGTGATGATGGCAATCCTGCCCTCCACCCGGCCGGTTCTGTTCTTGCTCATAGGTGCCCTCCTTATGCAATCAGCTGCGTCTTGTCTGTTTTCCGACGATTCAAAAACCCTTTATCATGAACATCCCCTATCATGAACATCCCCGCAAAAGCCTGGATAAGATGCAGGCACCCCATCCAAGCGCCCGAGTAGGTCCGGTTTTCTTTGTTAAAATTCAAACTTTCGCTCCGGGGCGCGCCAGTCTGACCGGCGGCAGATTGGTGCCAAGGCCGGTTTGAACGGTACAGGGGGTGAAAGGCTGCACCCCGGTCCGAAAACAGGGCCGGGGTGTGCCGGGCGTTGATGCTTGCGGGCTTATTTTTTCGTTTTGGCGAACACATCGGGGTCGCCGCCGCTCATGCCGGCGATATGCCTCACCAGCTTCTTGCGGGATTCGATATCGTACTGGGTCGTGATGGCGATCTGCTCCATAATCGGCGATCCGCCGCCGTGGTAATTGCCCACGCTGCTGATGCCGCCGGTCGCTGAGCAGAGCATATCGCCCAGGTAGCGCCAGAACTGTGCCTGATCTTCCACCGGCATGTCGGGGTTGCGCTGGGTGTATTTGAGCAGCAGATCTTTTGTTTCCGGATTTGCGAAATCCGCCTCATGCGGGAAGGTCGCCACGACGCCGCCGGCGATGTCGCAAAGGATTTCGGCTTCGCGGTACACCGCCTCGCCGGTCAAGCAGCGGCCCACGTTGCAGTAGATGGAGTGGGGGATATACGAACCCGGTCCGTAGGGCATGAAACCGATGCCCGGAATATAGACTTCCGGTTTGCCGAGGTCGGAGGCGGTATATCCGGCCGCGTAGCCCAGCTCGGTGGTCATGATGATCTCAGCCAGTTTTTCCCGGACATGCGGGGCTTTGTGCACGTTGTTCACTTCGGCGGCCAGGGCGGCGGTGCCCAGGATGACGTCGCCGATGGCCGGTTTGCAGCCCGAGTAGGAGTGGCGGTGAAAAAGGGCGAACAGCAGGGCCAACACGCCGCCATGCTGATATTCTCCGGCCAGAAAGACCCTGTCCCAGGGCACGAAGCAATTGTCGAAAATCATGTAAGAGTCGGTTGAGCCGGGGACGAATCCACGTTTAAAATACTTTCGGGGACGCAGATTGTGAATGGTGACGACCTGCTTCAAGCCATCCCAATCCCCCGGGACGGCGAATGACACTGCATAATCCTTGTCTTCCTTGCGCAGGGCGCGCGTGGGGACCACCAATACTTCGTCGGCTACCGAGGCTTCGGAGATGTGCAGTTTGCATCCTTCTACGACGATGCCGTCCTTGAGTCGTTCCTTGATATAGACATAGGAACCCGGGTTGGGTTGATCGGCCGGGCGCAGCATGCGGTCGCCCTTCACGTCGGTTTGGGCTGCACAGCCGATCATATCTTCGCTCTGGAAGCGGGCCAGCCATTTTTTGAAATTCTCATGGTACTGGGTGGCCCCGTTGTTCATCTTGTCCGCTTCATAGGAGACATTGTAAATGGCATTGGTCGAGTCAATGCCCATACAACGCTGGATGCAGCCGCCCACCTTCTGGCAGAGCATGCGGGTCATATCCTGTTTCTTGTGCAGGTCATCGGTGTTTTGATGGATGTGGTTGAAGCGGTTGATCCGTTCCCCGGTCAGATGGGAGATGGCGGTGCACAGCCCCTGATTCTCGGGTTTGAGAGCCTCCTCATAGGTTGTGCCGATCGTGTTGATGCAATCCATCTGAAGCTCATCCGCCCGATCGATCCGTTCGCCGTCGAAATAGACGTTACGCTTCATTTTGGATAAGGCGTTGATATAGTCTTGCTTGGTCCTCATTTTTTCCTCCTCATCCGGGTATACCGGGGCAAAAGATTGATGGAAGTTGAAATTTCAGTCGGAGAAATCTAAATGCGGCGCGCGCCACATTTTAAAGCCTCACCCGATTACCTTTTCAATTCCAGGCAAACCATTAACAGGAGGCATGTGGCCTGTCAACAAACAAACCGAACGTTCGTTCTATTTTTTTCGGCCCACCCCGGGCTGAGGGCGCTCCGGGTTTCGATCTCTCTAACATGCGCGGAAATATTCGCCCTGTGGGCAGAGGGGAGGCCGGTGATTCAGCCTGAATTCGGTTGCGATCGGAAGCAGGGTCTTATTTTTGAGTCAGGAACTCCTTTACAAAATCCAGGATGAATTCGGCGTACTGGTCCACCGTAATGCTTCTTTTGACATACTTGTAGCGCTTAAGATACCAATCCTGAAGCATGGCCTGGATGATGCTGGCAGTTAACTGGCTGTCGCGTTTGGAAAAAACGCCGTCGGCCTGTCCCTGCGAGATGATATGTTCAAAGACCCTTTCGAGGCTCAGATCGCTGGCCACCGCTTTGTCCCGTTCGACCTTGTTCAGGTTTTTGGCTTCCATGAAGGAGAAATAATACCATGGCTGCATGGCCTCGCTGAGATACAGGTGCGTTACAATGGCCGCTTTGAGCTTGCCCCATGGCGTTGGCTCTTCCTCCACGCGCTCTTTTAATATTCTCTCCGAAATGGAGCGGCGCTGGTTCTGGAGCATTTCCACCAGTTCGTCTTTGCTGGAAAAATAGGTATAGAGTGCGCCCATGCTCAATCCGCTTTCCCGGCTCAGATCGCGCATGCTCATGGCCTTAAACCCCTTGCGGTTGCTGATCCTCAAAACCGCACCAAAAATTTTCTCCAGGTTCTTGACCACGGTTTTCTCTTTTTTGACCCGCATGGTCTCGCGGTTCTCGGCGATGGTTTCCTGATAGATATCCTTTTTGGAAATGGTGACGATCTTGTTGAATTCAGCGTAGGTCATGGATGTAACCGAATCTTTCTGTTTCAATGGTTTGACACCTGGACGCATCAGCAGAAGAGCCCTGTTTGCCCTACGGCGTTTCGTATTGATGGATTGGATTTTTGGCACATCCCGACCGATGGGGGGTTCGGGGAAATGTCGCATCATAGCCCGTTTGCGGGAAAATTCAAAGCTTTTGTTACATCCGGCCGATGTCCCGGCGGTCGCCCAACAGTTTTGGACAAGCGGTCTGATCATGGCTCGCTCCGCCCAATGCCGGAGGAAGATCGTCCCGATAATCGTTGAAAATCGGCGTTTACCCGGCATATAGTCCCAAGATTCAAACCGGAAGCATCACCGCTCTTCCAGATTTCAAAATTTCTGGCGTGGATTACAGACCCTGGGACCACTGTAACTTTTTAATCGGTGGGTGCTCTTATAGGCCAAAACGATCGGAAGATTGATTTCCAAGGCCTTGGTTGTTTGTTCCGATGCGGTTGTTTGCTTCGTCAAGTTGACTTGATGAAGCAAAGCCTGAAAAAGAACTCCAGATCTTGCGGCGATAGACCACCGCAGCATGAAAACAGGCGTTTATGGACCCCGGACTCCGGCCGGCACGGCTTTTAGGACTTTAACGGCGAGCGGCCTGAATGTCAAAGAATAGGAGAATGCCTATGAAGTCGCTTAGATGCAGGGCATCGCATTGCTGGATGGCGCTGCTGGCAGGGGTTACGGTTTTGTGGATACCTTTAGGTGCCGGGGCTGGTGACGATCATCCCTCCCTTAGCATGACCGAAGCAATCTCTACCGCCTTGCAGCACAATCCTCAGGTGCAAGCCGTCCGCCATCAGGTGGATGCGGCCATTGCCCAGGTCACGATGGCCCGCTCGGGGCTGCTGCCCCAACTCGATGCATCGGAAAGCTTCAACCGCACCACCAGCCCCTTGTGGTCCTTCGGCACCAAGCTGAACCAAGGGGTCATCACGGAGCAGGATTTCATACCCGACCGCCTCAACAATCCCGACCCCATCAACAATTTCCGTACGGCCCTGACCCTGACCTGGAGCCTGTTCGACGGCGGCCGTACCTGGATCGGGTGGCAGCAGGCGCGGCGCAACGAGCAAGCCGGAATCCTGGCGCTCAAACGCACTCAGCAGAGCATTATCGCTCAAACCGCCATTGCGTATATGAGCTGCCTTTTGGCCGAAGAAAATCTCAGCGTGGTGGTTCAAGCCTTGGACACGGCGCGCGCGCATCAGAAGGTCGTGGAGGATCGCCAACGCAGCGGGATGGCGGTCAAAAGCGATTTGTTGCGGGCTCAGGTGCGCATTGCCGATCTGGAACAACAGCGGCTGCAGGCCCACAGCCAAGTGCGTGTCGCACTGGCCATGCTTGGCGCGGTGATGGGAAAACCCGAGCAGGTGCCCGCGAATGCCCGGTTGGCGCAGCCCTCAGAGTACGGCGCGATCCAGGGAGAATTGGACGAATGGATCCGGCGGGCTTTGCATGAACGACCCGATTTGGAGCAACTGGCGATCCAGCAAGAGATCGCCCGCCAGGAGGTGGCTCGGGCGCGCAGCGGTCATCATCCAACCCTGGCCCTGCAGGGCGAATATGAAATCAACACCGAATCATTTGATGATTCGAAAGACAACTATACCGTTGGGGCCGTGCTGCGCATGAACTTGTACAGCGGGCAGCGCATTTCAGCCCAAATCGCGGAAGCCAAAGCGACCCTGGCGAAAATCAAATCCATGCAAACCGGTCTGGAACTGGGCGTGCGTGTGGATACGCAAAAAGCGTTTTATCAGGCCCACAGCGCACGGCAAAGCATTCAAGTGGCCCAAACAGCTGTCGATCAGGCCCAGGAGGGGTTGCGCATCGTCACCAACCGTTATGAAAACGGCCTCTTACCGGTCGTCAGCCTGCTGGACGCCCAGGTTGCACTCCAGCAGGCCCAAACACAGCACTTCAGAGCCTTGCACGACTATCAGGTCGCCCGCATCTCTCTATCCCTGGCCAGCGGAGTGATCGACCAATCCGTTTTCCCGTGACCCGTTGACCCATTCGCTCGTACTCCAAGGGCCGCAGCCAAGGGCTATGAAACCCGGCGGCCCGGGGCAACAGCCGACGGGCCAACGGGCTGACGGGCCAACGATTATACCAGACGGAGTTCGCCATGAAACCCATGACCATCCAAACCATCCTGCTCTTAGGAATATCCGCGGTCCTCACCGCCTGCGGCAATGACATCAAACCCGGTACGACCGCACCCGGCGCCGCCCAGACCATCAAGGCGCCGGTGGCGGAGGCGCACATCAGCCAGACGCCTTTTCTTTACGAGGCCGTAGCCACGATCAATGCCCGTACGGCGAGTACGATTTCGGCCAAATTGATGGGCACCGTGCAGGCCCTGCATGTGCAGGAAGGCACCCTGGTCCATAAGGGCGACCTGCTGCTGACCATCGATCCGCGCACGGTAACGGCTCAGCTCGAGCAGGCCCAAGCCGGGTTGAGGGAAGCCCGCCGCGCGGAAGCATCGGCCGTTTCGGCGCGCGATGCCGCCGCCGCCGCGGCTGAACTGACCGCAGCCACCTACCGGCGGTACAAGCAGCTGTTGGATGACAATTCCGTCTCCCGGCAGGAATTTGAAGAGGTCGAATCGCGCGGCCGCCAGGCCAAGGCCGCCTTGGCCCAGACCGAAGCCATGATCGAAGCCGCCCGTTCACGGGTGCAGCAGGCTGAAGCGGCTTCGCGGCAAGCCGGGTTGGCCCAAAAAGACGCCCGGGTGCTTGCACCCTATGACGGCCAGGTGGTTGCCAAAATGATCGCGGAAGGGGATCTGGCCACCCCCGGCGCCCCCTTGCTGATCCTCGAACAAGAGGGTGTGTTTTGTGCCGACCTGGTGCTTCCCGAGCGTCACATCCAATCGGTCAAACTCGGCATGCCGGTCAAGGTGCAGGTGCCTGCCCTGAATAACCTTGGGGTCACCGGCGAAATCGGTCGTATCATTCCGACGGCCGACACTCAGAGCCGTAGCTTTGAAATCAAAGTGGCCATGCCCGAAGGTCTGGATCTCAAATCCGGCATGTTCGCACGGGTCTTTCTTCCCATCGGCGGAACGGGCATTTTGCTGGTGCCCCAAACCGCCGTGGTGAACGAAGGCCAGCTCACCGGCCTCTTCGTGGTGGGCCCGGACGGGATCGCGCGTTTTCGCTTGGTGCGCACCGGCAAGCATTATGGCGAGCAGGTGGAGATCTTTTCCGGGTTGCAGGAAGGCCAGAGGTTTGTGTCGGACGTGCCGGTTACGCTCAAGGACGGAATGAAAGTGGAGGGCGTCTGATGAAGCCAGGCATCGGAACCGCAGGAAAAATCGCCCGGTTTTTTATCGATTCCAAGTTGACCCCGCTGCTGATCATCGCCTCGATGCTGCTGGGCATGGCCGCTGTTCTGGCCCTGCCGCGCGAGGAAGAGCCGCAGATCATCGTGCCCATGATCGATATCTTTGTCCAGATGCCCGGCGCGGACGCCAAAGAGGTGGAACAGCGCATCACCGGTCCGATGGAGCGGCTGCTGTGGGAAATACCGGGCGTGGAGTATGTCTATACCACCTCCGCGCCGGGCATGAGCATGGCCGTGGTGCGTTTCTATGTCGGTGAAGAGGAAGAAAGGGCCATCGTGCGCCTTCAGTCCAAGCTGATGGCCAATTTCGACCGCATTCCCTGGGCCGTCGCACCGCCGCTGATCAAGCCGCGCTATATCGATGACGTGCCCATCCTGGCGCTGACCTTCTGGGGTGAACCGGGCCAGGGCGCCGACCATTATATGCTGCGCAGGGTGGCTGCGGAGATCGCAACCGTGGTCAAAAGCGAGCCGGACGTATCGATCACCACGCTCATGGGCGGCACGCCGCGGAAAGTGCGGGTGCTCTTCGATCAGGTGCGCCTGGCGGCGGCCGGCATTGACTTGAATACGGCCGCCAATCTGCTGCAAGCCTCCAATCAGGCCGCGCATGCGGGCCGATATCCTTCCCAAGGCGGCGAGGTGACCATTTATGTGAGCGGCTTCTTACAGACCAGGGAGGACGTCGAACGGGTGGTGCTGGGTATTTTTGGCGGCCGCCCGGTCTACGTTCAGGATGTGGCCACGGTCAGCGACGGGCCGGCCGAACCGGATCAATACGTATTTTTCGGCACCGGACCGGCCGCCGCGGAAAAGCAAGTTCAAGACCAGGGCCTTTTCCCGGCCGTCACCTTGTCCTTGGCCAAGCGCAAAGGCGCCAACGCCATCGATGTGGCCGAGCGGGTGCTGCATCGGATCGACCAGGTGCGCGGCAGCAAACTGCCCGATACCATCCACATGACCATCACCCGCAACTATGGTGAAACCGCCGAAGAAAAATCCAACGAACTGCTCTACCACATGGCCATCGCCGTCATATCGGTGACCTTGTTGATCTGGCTGACCCTGGGGCGAAGAGAATCGGGCGTGGTGGCCCTGGCCATCCCCGTCACCCTGGCCTTGACCATGGCCACCTTTTATCTCTACGGCTATACGCTCAACCGGATCACCTTGTTCGCGCTGATCTTTTCGATCGGCATCCTGGTGGATGATGCCATCGTGGTGGTGGAAAATGTCGTGCGCCACTACCGTTTGCCGGAAAACAAGGAGCGCAGCCGTATGGCGGTGGCCATCCAGGCCGTGGACGAGGTGGGCAATCCGACCATTTTGGCCACCTTGGCGGTCATTGCCGCCATTTTGCCCATGGCCTTCGTCGGAGGACTGATGGGGCCCTATATGCGCCCTATTCCGGTAGGGGCCTCGGCCGCGATGGTCTTCTCCCTGCTGGTGGCATTCATCGTCACGCCCTGGGCGGCCGTACGCCTGCTCAAGGGCAACGGTCACGGCGGCGGCGCGCATGATCCGCTGAAAGAAGACTGGAGCACGCGGCTGTACCGCAGGGTAATGGATCCGCTCATCCACATTCCGCGCTGGCGCTGGCTTTTTCTGATCTCCGTGGTGGGGCTGTTGCTGCTCGCCATGGCCATGGTGGCATTCAAACTGGTGGAAGTTAAAATGCTGCCGTTCGACAACAAAAGCGAGTTCCAGGTGATTATCGACATGCCCGAAGCGGCTACCTTGGAAAGCACCGCCGCAGCAGCCAGGGAAATGGCCGATTACCTGGCAACCGTCAATGAGGTGACCGATTATCAAGTCTATGTAGGAACCGGGGGGCCGATCAACTTCAACGGTCTGGTGCGTCACTACTACCTGCGCCAGACCCACTACCAGGCCGACATTCAGGTCAATCTGGCCGGCAAAGACCGGCGCGCGCAACAAAGTCACGCTATTGCCAAGCGCGTGCGCCCGCCCCTGGTCGCGATCGCCGATCGGTACAAGGCCCGTGTCAAAGTGGTCGAAGTGCCCCCCGGTCCGCCGGTGCTCTCCACCCTGGTGGCCGAAATTTACGGCCCGGATTATGCGCGCCAGCGCGAACTGGCCGCACAGATCATGCAGATTTTCGAAGAAACCGCAGGCGTCGTGGATGTGGACTGGTTCATGGAAGAGGCCTATCCGCGCTATCAAATGGCGATCGATCGCGAACGGGCGGCCCTGCACGGCATCAGCGTCATGCAGATCGCCGAAACGCTCCAAACGGCCCTGCAAGGCCGCCAGGTCGGTTTGCTGCATCAGCCCTTTGAGCGGGAAGATGTGCCGGTCGTCGTGCGCCTGCCTCTGGCCGACCGGGCCGACATCCAGCGCCTGCAAGGCATCAAGGTGCGTGCGCCCGGCGGCGATCTGGTCTCTTTATCTTCGCTGCTGCAGACGCAAAAGACACCCGAAGACAAAAGCATCTATCACAAGAATCTGATGCCCGTGGTTTATGTTTTGGGCGACGTGGCCGGCGTGAAGGAAAGCCCGGTGTATGCGATTTTGGAGATGCGCAAGAAGATCGCGGCCATCGAACTGCCCGAAGGATACGAGATTGAACAGTTCACCGCCGCCGTGCCGGGCAGCGACCGCCGGTTGGCCATGAAGTGGGACGGTGAATGGCATATCACCTATGAAGTCTTCCGCGATCTGGGGCTGGCATTCGGGGTGGTGCTGATCCTGATCTTCGTTCTGGTGGTCGGCTGGTTCCAATCCTTTTCAACGCCGCTGGTGATCATGGTGGCCATCCCGTTTTCGCTGATCGGCATTCTTCCGGCCCATTGGGCCATGGGCGCTTTTTTTACAGCCACTTCCATGATCGGTTTTATCGCCGGCGCCGGCATCGTGGTGCGCAACTCCATCATCCTGGTGGACTTCATCGAGTTGCGCCTTAGAGAAGGCATGCCATTGGACCAGGCAGTGATCGATGCCGGCGCGGTGCGCTTCCGGCCCATGATGCTCACCGCCGCCGCCGTCGTGGTGGGAGCCTCGGTGATTCTCTTCGACCCCATCTTTCAGGGATTGGCAATTTCCTTGATGGCTGGAGAGATCGCTTCACTGCTCTTTTCGCGCATGACCGTGCCCATTCTTTATTTTCTGGACAAACGCTGGGAATTCGCACACGGACATACGGTAGCCAAGAAGGGGGGCACGTCCGAAGAATAGGTTATCAGACAGGCACACTCTGCCTGTACCGTATCCATTTCGAAATTCGAAGCC
Organism: Desulfobacteraceae bacterium; assembly: GCA_003599575.1. Lineage (GTDB taxonomy): Bacteria > Desulfobacterota > Desulfobacteria > Desulfobacterales > Desulfosarcinaceae > Desulfatitalea. Next base: position 56,189 of record QZKV01000156.1, read on the forward strand.
TGAATTCCAGAACCCATCCAAAACTGGAATGGCCTGGAAAAGCCATGCTCTCCCACAGAATCCACAAAATTGGCGCGTTCCATTCCCCATCCCACCAGGGTGACAAAAAGGAGCGTCTGGCTAATATTATACGGCAGATTCTCACCTGAAACTTTGGAAGGGGTATGATCATTCGCGAGGGGGAAAATTGCTGGCTCAAGACCCGGGCCGAGCGGATCTCTTTTTTAGTCGATGCCGCCGATTACTTTGAAGCCTTTGTCCGCGCCGTCCAACAGGCGCGCCAAACGATCTACATTGCCGGATGGGATTTTGACAGCCGCCTCGTGCTGAATCGGCGCGGCAAACTTCCCCATGACATTCCGCCGCTGGGTAAGTTTCTCAGCCAAACCGCCAGAGGGAACCCGGGGTTGCAGATTTATGTGTTGTCCTGGGATTTCCCCTTGATCTATTGGCGCGAACGCGAGTGGTGGCCGGTGGTTCAATTCGGCTGGAAAACCCATCGCCGGATCCATTTCTATCTGGATGATCAACATCCCATGGGGGGCGCCCAACATCAGAAGTTCGTGGTCATTGACGACAACCTGGCCTTCTGCGGCGGCGTTGATCTGACCAACAGCCGTTGGGACACGGCCGCCCATCATCCTGAAGACGGCCGCCGCAAAAATTCCAGCAGCGCCCATTACGAGCCGTTTCACGATATTCAGATGGCTGTCAGCGGTGGGACCGCCCGGGTCCTGGGCGGGCTGTTTCGCTCCCGCTGGCGGGGCGCCACCGGCAAGGAAGTGCCGGCTCCCCGCGAGGACCGGCCCAGGGCCCGGTGGCCCGCGTCATTGTCAGCGGATATCGGAGAATCCGCCGTAGCAGTGGCGCGCACGTTGCCCGCTTACAAAGGCCAACAAGCCGTGCGCGAGGTCGAGCGGCTGTACCTCGATGCCATCGAGTCGGCCGAGCGTTGGATTTATATCGAGAACCAGTACCTGACCGCGGAGAAGATCTGCCAGCAGTTGTCCCGGCGCCTCGCGCAGCCCAATGGCCCGGAAGTCGTGATCATCATGCCGTCCAAAGCCAGCGGATGGCTGGAACAAAGTACCATGGACGCCATCCGCCGGCACAATCTGAATCTTCTCTTCCAGCAGGACCGCCACCGCCGGCTGGCGGTGTTTTGGCCTTCGGTCGGCCCGGAGGCCGTGCCGGTCTACGTGCATTCCAAGATCCTGATCGCCGACGACCGGCTGGCCATCGTCGGTTCCGCCAACCTGAGCAACCGCTCGATGGGATTTGATTCCGAGTGCTGCCTGGCGGTCGAAGGCCCGCCTGCCAGCCGGACGGCAGCGGCCCTCGACCGATTTCGCCATCGCCTGTTGGCCGAGCACTTGGGAAGATCGATGGAAGAGGTGGCCGCCGCGTGCGCCAGCGAGAACTCCCTGATTCGGGTGATTCACCATTTGGGAAGCCCGGAGCGCTGTTTGAAGCCGCTCGACATGGATGTCGCGCCGGTAGTGGACGGCACCGCCTGGGTTCCGGATCCCTCGTTTCTCGATCCGGAAGAGCCGTTTGAGTTCGACCTGGTGATGGACCGCTTTGCGCGTGATTCCAAACCGCGCGCCCGAACGGTTCAGTTGATCAAGATCTCGGCTATGCTATTCGTGCTGTTGGCCATTGGGGCCATCTGGCGCTGGACCCCCCTGGCCGGCTGGCTGACCATCGAACGATTGGCGCAGTGGGCCGGTTTGCTTGAGAATACACCCTTGCTGATGGTCATGGTGATCGGCGCTTACGTTTTGGGCGGGTTGATCTTTGTGCCGGTCACCCTGCTGATCGGCGCGACGGCGTTGATCCTGCCCGCCTGGCAAAGCTTCGTATGCGCCATTTCCGGGTGTGTCTTGAACGCCTGGGCCACCTACTGGGTGGGGCGTGGGCTGGGAAAGCGCGCGGTGCGGCGGTTGAGCGGAAAACGCCTCAACCGCCTGAACAAGTACCTGGCGCGCCGTGGAATCCTGGCCATCATGATGGTACGCAACCTGCCGATCGCGCCGTTTACGGTTGTCAATATCGTAGCCGGGACCACCCGTATCAAGCAGATTCATTTTCTGCTCGGCACAGCCCTGGGCATGTTGCCCGGCATTTTGGTGATCACTGTTTTTACCGGGCAAGTGCTGGAAGTGTTCAAGAATCCAAGGTGGCCCAACTTTCTGGTCGTGGGCGCAGTGGCGGCCCTTGTGGCAACCGGGCTTTGGTGGATGCGCAAACGGGTGCATGATAAAAACTCGGTAACCCCGTGATCCAAAATCAGCCCTTCCGGGCCGCATAGCACCTGCGTTCGATGTAGGTACTGCTTTCCTCATCGTACACCGCTTCATTTTCATGGATGAGCCGGGGCGGTCCTTCCCATGCGCCGCATGCCAGCACAACAGGATCTCCCAGGTTGAAGGGCTGTCCGCACGCATGGCAGGTTTTTAAAACCATCAATTTTTCGCGATCGATGATCGTTTTCAAATGGCCTCGATCGCTCACGTTCATGTTCATGACCAATCCTTTCAACGCAGGCCCGCGACTTTTCTGCCGGCCGGCGGCTTTACCCGGGGTGATGTGAGAGAAAATAGGGTCGTGCCCGTCTCAATTAGGGTATCCACCCCATAAAGCGGTGACCCCCTTTTGACGGATGTCCTTTTTGCTGCGTTTTCCTTATAAACCGCCTGCGCACGAGCTTCGCAACTTCCCATCGGTCCGGCTGCTTCAACGGCTGCCGGACAGCCCACCAACGGCGCAGCCCGGTTTCCGCCCAACGGGCCGGTTCATTTCTTCAGCACGATGTAGAGCGTTCCCGCACCGCGCCTGACCAACAGCAGCAGGCTATCTTTGCCTGATTGCTGAATGAGGTTGTTGAAATCGCTCAGCGTTTCAACCGGCTTGCGGTTGATCTCCTTGATGAGATCGCCCCGCTGAAGGCCGCTTTGGGCGGCCGGGCTGTCCGGCACCACCTGAACGACCACCACCCCTTTTTCATCGGACTCCAAACCCAGGCGTTGAGCCAATTCCGGGGTAAGATTTTGAACGGTCATGCCCCATTTCTCTTCGGGTTGCTGCCCCTCTTGTCTTTCGCGCTCAGCTGTGCTGTCCGGGAGGGTTCCCAGCGTTACGGGGATGGTCTTCGTATCGCCATTGCGGATGACCGTAATGTCTACTTTGCTGCCCGGGGGAGTTCCGGCAATCATCCTGGACAGGGCATGGGCCTCTTTCACCTCGCGTCCATTTACCTGGACAATCACATCGCCGCGTTTCAGACCGGCTTTGGCGGCCGGGGCATCCGTGACGACATCGGACACCAGAACACCCTCCGTAGTTTTAATGCCCAGGGAATCGGCCAGTTCCTTGTTCAGATCCTGAATCATGACCCCCAGCCAGCCGCGGATAACTTTACCCTTTTTCAGTTGCGGCAAAAGCTCGACGGCCAGGTTGATGGGGATTGCAAAGCCGATACCCTGTCCTTGGGCCACAATGGCGGTATTGATGCCGATGACCTCGCCATCCATATTGTACAAAGGGCCCCCGCTGTTGCCCGGATTGATGGCTGCGTCGGTTTGCAGAAAATCGTCATAGGGTCCGGCTCCGATGATGCGGCCTTTGGCGCTGACGATCCCGGAGGTCACCGTGTGCCCCAATCCAAAAGGATTGCCCACGGCCATGACGCCTGAGCCCACACGCGTATCATTGGAGTTTCCCAGCCGGGCGGCCTTGGGAAAGTCTTTATCCGGTTTCACCCGAATCAGCGCCAGATCGGTCTGCGGATCGCTGCCGACCAGTTTGGCATCGTATTCCTTGTCATTTTCCAGGCGCACTTTGATTTCCGTAGCCCGCGCGACCACATGATGGTTGGTTAGGATCAATCCGTCGGATGAGATGATAAATCCCGACCCGAGCGCATTGGCCCGGCGCTCCCGTTCCGGAAGACCCCCGAAAAAACGCTCGAAGAACTCGTCACCGAAAAAGTCCCGCAAGGGGTTGTCCTGGGGCATGCCCGGGTGGCCGCGCTCCATGCGGATGACTTGCGTGGTGGAGAGGTTGACGACACTGTGTTTGACTTCCTCGGCCAGATCGGCCAGGTCCAATGCCTGCCGCCCGATTGCGCAAGCCGGTAGAAGAAGGAGCAATACGAGTATGCCAATGAACTTGAACGCTCGCCATGCGGTGTCATGGCCGCTGGCGCTGTGCCGAAATAGACCCATTGTGACCTCCTGAAACTTTGGTTTAAGTTGATCCGCCCTAAAGAGTTGCGCTTCGCTGCAGGCATAACGCAGGGCAGCCTTCACCAAGTAAGATGGGAGAGTGCCGGTAGTTGGCCTGGAAGAGATTTCGAGGAGCGAAAAAATGTATGGGACGAATGCAAGTATAGCTTTGCCCCCGCAATCCGTCATTTTGCAGATGCCTTCCGCCGACCGGGTCTTTCCATTTCAATTGTTTATAAGGCTTTACGGGCTGGATGAGGAGTCGGTCGGGGCAGTAGTTTGAAAAAGAGAACACCCCATTTTCGGCCCCCGGCAGACCTTTAAGCAGCTTCAATGCGATGGTCCGGTCGCATCCGTTTACCAAGGCGAACAGGTGGGGCATCGGAAATGCAGGCGTCCGACCTCAGGCCCAGCGCATGAAAAAAGCCGCCCAAGCGATGGCTGCGGGCGGCTTTTAGGTGAAAATTGTCGATCCGCTTCACTGTTGCGATGTCGTCTTTTGCGGGCAACAGGTCAGGGGCAAGCGTGCGCTCAAGTCAGGTCTTTGGCCGTATAGTTCAACAGTTCTCGGGCGATGACCAGGCGCTGGATTTCGCCCGTGCCCTCGTAGATGTCGGTGATGCGCGCGTCACGGAACCATTTTTCGACCAAGTGGTCCTGGCTTGCCGCCATGGCGCCCAGGATTTCCAGAGCCAATTGGGCGCCCCGGCGGCTCACATCACCGCCTTTTTGCTTGGAGACGGAAGCTTCCAGGTTATTGGGTTTACCCTTGTCGGCCAGCCAGCCGGCCCGTAAGGTGGTCAGGGTGGCCGCTTCCAGTTCGGCTTCCAGTTCGATCATCTTCTGCTGCACGGCCGAGCGTTTATGCTGGCCGACTTCCCAGTCGATCGTGACCCCTTCTTTTTCCAGGGCTTCATTGACGAAATCACGACAGGCCATGATGTTGCCGATGCCCATGGCGGCAACCCCGGGCCGCGTCAGGTTGAAGGTTTTCATCAGCCCTTTGAACCCGCCGCCGCCTTTTTTGACCGTCTCGTCCAGACCCAGGAGGTTTTCCCTGGGCACGCGACAGTTTTTAAGCACAAAGGCCGCCGTATCGCTGGCGCGGATGCCCATTTTCTTCTCTTTTTTGACCACTTCGAAACCCGGTGTGCCTTTCATGACCACGAAGGCCTTGATGCCGCCGCGGCCGGCCGATTTGTCAATAGTGGCCCAGACCACCGAACCCTCGGCGCGGATGCCGGTGGTGACGAAAATCTTCTCGCCGTTGAGCACCCATTCCTCGCCCTCCAGTTCGGCGGTTGTTTCGATGGCTTTGGAATCCGAACCGCAGCCCGGCTCGGTATTGGCCATGGAGAGGCGGGTTCTGGCCCAGCGTTTTTTTTGCTCGTCCGTGCCGGCGGCGGTCACGGAAGCATTGCCCAGCCCTGTAATGGGAACTTTCAAGCGCATCATGTCGCCCCAGGTACGGTGCATCAGCATCAACATGTAGAAGACGGTCAGGCCGGTGCCGTCCTTGCCGCGGTCCGCCACCATCTTGTCGATATGGGCGAAATCCTTGGCTTCGGGGAATTCATCCGGGGGAAGTTCCTCTTCGTTTTCGTCATAGTAGCGGGCGTATTTGCGCAGCACCAGGCCTTCCCGGCGGATCTCCCTGATGATCTCCTGTTCTTTTTCATTCAAAGTAAAATTGACCATTATTGGACTCCTCGTTCAAAGGGGTTTGTTGGGTTCGTTGGGTTTATTGGGTTTGTTGGGTTTATTGGGTTCGTTGGGTTCTTGTTCGGGTCCGTCAACTCAATAAACTCAACAAACTCTATAAACCCAATAAACTCCGACAACCCGTTAAGCCGCTGCAACGCCTTCCAGAAGGGAGAGGGTTCGTGCATTTCTCAACCACATCTCCAGGGGCAGATCGCGGATATAGCCGTGCCCGCCGAAAATCTGCACACCGTTATCGGCGATCAGAACGCAGTTTTTATTGGTGTAATGCTGGGCCAGGGTGGTGGCCTTGGTGGCATCGCCGTGCTGATCCAGCTGGCTGGCCGCCTTCCATATCATCCAGCGCATGGATTCGATCTCCGTGTGCATATCGGACAGTTTAAAAGCGATGGCCTGCTTTTTGGCGATCGGTTCGTCAAAGGCGATGCGCTGTTTCGTGTAAGGAACGGATGTATCCAGAACCGCCTTGGCCAATCCGACGCACAGGGCGCTGTTGGCCACGCGCAGGGTGTTGATCAGGCGGCGCCCGTCAATGCCCTCAGCTCCGCCCAACCGGTCGGCGTCGGACACAACCACATCCTTCAGCGTCAATCGGGAAAATGGCACCGCTCGTAGTCCCATGACCCTTTCGGGTTCGGCTTCGATGGTCAATCCAGCGGCATCCCTTGGAACGATGAAGGCGCCGAGATAAGCCAAACCGGTTTGACTGCCGGTTTTGGCGAGCACCAGAAAATGGTGGGCGGTATGCCCGAAAGCAACCAGCCGTTTTCGGCCGTTGAGCACCCACTCAGCGCCCTTTTTCTCGGCTATGGTGTGCATGTCGGTGCAATCGAAAGAAAACTGAGGTTCATGAACCGCCGCTGCGGCCGGGGTGAATTGGTCGCCCCCGTACTGCGGCAGGTATTTCTTTTTTTGATCGGCCGTGCCGAAGTCGATGAGCGGGTGAATGAAGGCGGACGGCGCCATGATGGCGGTCGCCAAAGAGGCGCAGCCATAGGCCAACTCCTCGCAGATCAGCACTGACGTCATCGTCGCGCGTGACATGCCGATGCCGCCGTAGGTTTCCGGAACCGCGGCGTTGGCAAGCCCCATCTCCCAGGCCTTGTTCAGTATGTTCTTGGGCACTTCAGCGTCTTCATCGCAATCCCGGGCGATATCCCGCAGTTCTCGGGATGCGAATTCCTTAGCTGTTTTCACGATCAGTTCTTGTTCCTTGCTGAGTTCAAAAGTGATCATTCATCCTCCAGGTTGGTGAGTGGTTGGATGGCCCATGAATGTTGGCACCTCCGTGGGGCCCATGCTGATGATCGAAGCTGTCGGGACGCATCTTTTGGCACGGCCTGCACAATTTGGTCCGAACACTGCAGAATTGCAAGCCAAAAATGTGGTCAAACAGGTTCACGGCAGCCGGATATCCCGGACAGCATTTGCCCTGCCCAAACCGGCAAAGGGTCGGCCGTCCACACGCAGCGGCCGTTTCGAACGACGGCCACTTGCCGGAAAGGATCGTCTCTAAAGGAGTTATCCAGGAGCCTGGCTTCATCCGCCAGGAGCAAGGCCGCAGCCGCATGTTGCATGCTTCTGGGAATGCGGCTGTGGATCTTTGCAGCCGGTACGCCATGCCCGCCCTGCGAAACCCTCTGCCAGACGCGGGCCTCATTGAGGTGGGCCGCCGCCAGATGAATGTAGACCAGAATGACCTGATAGCCCAGCCCCTTGGCTTTGGCGATAAAATCGACCTTGGAAGGATGTGAGAACACGGTTTCGAAGCAGAAACTCGTTCCCTGCTGCAACAGCGTGTTGCGGATTTTTTCAGCGAGTCCGGCCGCTTCGTAGCTGACCGATTCTGGATTTAGGGGCTGGATGATTTTGGCAATCACATCGGCGTTGATCAGTTTAACGCCGCGCGGCTCCAGTGCCAGATGGAAAAAAGTCGATTTGCCGGCACCGTTTCCGCCCGCCAAAACCCAAAGTTGCGGCACTGTAGTGCTCCTATCCGACAAGTCGCTCAAGTACAGAACGCTCTGGTTCAATCGGCTGCAGTTTACACGGATGACAACGCCCGGGCGCCGATACTGCCGAAGCGCTGAACTTGGGGTCACCCTCAGCGTTGCGCGCTTCCGCATGATCGAAATCGCGAGCGCAGGTTTTTTCGAAAAGGGCGTCGTTACTGCACGGCCACAAATTCACCGTTGCGGAATTGACCGGTACGGCGTTCACCGGAGCCATTATCGACGCGGTCAAGAAGTCCGGGCCGACTCCGGCTGGCCTCATAATAAACGCGTCCGGGAGCGATCTTTTCGGCCAGGTCGCCCTTGGAACGGCTTTTTTCAAGGTCTGAGAAAACATGCTCAGGGTCGACCGGGGCCGGCGTCACCGGTTCGATCGAGACCTTTTTCAGCCCTTGCAAGATGGCAAAGATGTCCGCGTAGTCGATGACATTTTCGAGCGCCTGACCCAAGGTGGCCCAAAATTCGATTTGCTTGGGGACCGAACGCTTTTGAACCAGGCTGGCGCGCTCCGCCGCTTCTATCAAATCCGGGTTTAATCGCAGAGGATTGGCCATATCGAACCTCCCTTGTTGCTTTTTGCTACAAATGTAGTTTTTAAAATATCAATTGTCAAGGGGGATTTGATCGGCAGTGTCCGGCAGTTCTGGGATCGGGGTTCGGAATCGTTACCGGCAGCGCATTTTGCATGTGCCGGCCGATACCGATTCAGATCCCCGTCCCAGCTCGGATATCTCTGATATTTATATAGGATTGGGCGCCACGACCGGCCGGCTGGCGTCCCAAACTAAAACGGAATGTCATCCTCGTGCGGGTTGGGCACCGGGGGTTCGGGATAGCCCTTATCCGGCACATTGCCGCCCCCCGCCGGACGGCTTCTGCCTCCCGCATCATCGCGGCTGCCGATAAACTGAACATCGGTTGCGACGATTTCCGTGGTATAGCGGGTGATGCCGTCCTTTTCCCATGAACGCGTCTGCAACTTGCCCTCGATGTAAACCTGGCGTCCCTTGGAGAGATATTTGCCGCAGATCTCCCCCAGGCCGCGCCAGGCTACGACCCGATGCCACTCGGTGCGCTCTTTTTTTTCCCCGCTTTGTTTGTCCTTCCAGGATTCCGAAGTAGCCAGGTTGAAATTGGCCACCGCCGTGCCATCGGCCATATAGCGAATTTCAGGATCCTGCCCCAGATGGCCCACCAAAATCACTTTGTTCACTCCTGCCATGATTAACCTTCCTTTCTTGTCAGCGTTCAGCGCTGGGACTCGCAAAAAGCCCGGCTCAAGGGGTTGAACTCGAACTTTTTACTTGTCCAGCTTCAATCTACGAGACCATCATCCGTTGAAGCGTAACTCGAAAATAAAGCGGCCAGAGCGATGGCGCTCAGGCGCATCTCCGGAAAGCCGGTTATGGACGGATCAACCGCCGGCGCAATCGGCCCAGCAGGGGCTCGCTTGCATGCACGGCCCCGTGCGGGCACATTTCAAGGCAGCAATAGCAGCGGATACACAGATCGTAGTCGAATCGTATGCCCCGGTCACGACCGGTAATGGCTTTTGCAGGACAGATGTTCCAACACTCGCCGCACAACTTGCATTGATGCTGATCGACCACCGGCTTCTGAAGCACATACCGGCGCATGAAGCGGTTGAACGTCTCCGGTCCGATGCTCAATGAATTCAACTCGGGGAACTGGAAATCGTCCACAATGTGAACATCCCCGTTGACATGCACATGGCCGTCGAAAAGGCCCATCTCGCGGGCTTGGGCACAGGTGAGCAGTTCGTGAGGGTCAAGCCCCAGGAGGGTACAGATGGTTTTATCCACGGCATGCGTGTTGGAACCGCCCACCAGCAGGCCCATTTCGCGCGCCCGCCCGCTTCGGCCCGGTCCCTGGCCCTCGAGGGCCGTAACGCCGTCCACGATCGT
>QZKV01000190.1 GCA_003599575.1 Desulfobacteraceae bacterium
ACCGGTCTGGTGGTCACCGGCGAGATAAATTTCGAAAAGGGCACCCACGGCTTGTCCGGAGACACCATCAATACGGCCGCCCGGCTGTCCGGCATGGCCAAAGAGGGTGAAATCATCGCCGGACCGGAGACTTTTTCCCAGACCAATTCCTATTTTTCCTTCGAAAAACTTCCCCCCGCCGCAGTAAAAGGCAAAGCAGAATCGGTTCAGGTCTATAAAGTGCTTGCGCCCCATTCCCGTCCGGGTCTTTTCCGGCGCATCCACGGCCTGCGGGCCGATCTCATCGGCCGGCATGTGGAGTTGGCCCGCCTCGCCGAAGCCGCGGCATCCCTGGAAAAAGGTCGCGGCGGCGTTTGCACCCTGGTGGGTGACGCGGGCCTGGGCAAGACCCGGCTGTTGGAAGAGCTTGCGGGATCCCTGGATCGGGGACGCTTCCGCTGGATCGAGGGCCAGGCGTACGCCTTTTCGCACAACACCCCGTATGCGCCGCTGACCGATCTGCTTTGCCGGATTTTCCAGCTGGAAGAGCGGGACGGGCCGGAGCAGCGGTTGTCCAAAATCCAATCCGCCGTGAGCGCCTGGGGCGCCGAATCCGAACCGGTGGCCCCCTATCTGGCCAGCTTGCTGGGAGTATCCCATCCGCAGGCTTCTTCAGGCAGTCCGGAGTTTCGGCGCTCCAGGCTCAACACGGCCCTGCTGGCGTTTTTTTCGGCTTTGGCCCGGCAGGGGCCGTTGGTGATTTGCCTGGAGGATGTGCACTGGTCGGATCCATCCACCCTCGACGCCCTGCGCTACATCATATCCAATATCACCCAGCCGGCCCTTTTGATCTGCAGCCACCGCCCCGCTTCAGTCCTTTGACGGCCGATGTCATTGCCAAGCTCGGCCGCTCTTACCAGGAAATCAGCATTACCGAGCTGTCTCCTTCCGAGACGCAGCGCATGCTGGAGTCTCTTCTGGGCTCGCAGGATCTGCCGCGTGAATTCAGGCGCTTCGTGCAGGACAAAGTGGGGGGCAACCCCCTGTATTTGGAAGAGCTGGTGAACGCGCTCATCGAAAGCCGGGCCCTTGCGCGGGCAAACGGGTCCTGGCGCCTGATGCATGGCATCCGCCACATCGATATGCCCGCCACCATTCAGGGCATCATTACCGCGCGTCTGGACCGGTTGGAGCGGGAGTCCAAAAGATTGTTGCAGGAGGCCGCGGTGATCGGCCGGGCGTTTCTGTATGACATTCTCAAGCAGATCTCCGATCTGACCAGCCGCCTGGACCCGCTTCTGGGCGGACTCGAGCGGCAGGATCTGATCCAGACCCGCACAGTGCACCCGCAGCTGGAATACGTTTTCAAGCAGGCCCTGATCCAGGAGGTGGTTTACCAGAGCATCCTCAAAAAAGAACGCCAGGCCATCCACGCGCGCATCGCGCGGATTACGGAGACTCTTTTCTCCGACCGCCTGGAGGAATTCTGCGAGACGCTGGCATTTCATTACAGTTCCGCCAGGGAGGTCGACCGGGCGGTGCACTACCTGCTTCTGGCCGGGCATAAAAGCCTTGCCCGCTATGCCGTGGAGGAATCCCACAACTACTACCAACAGGCCTATGAACTGCTGGCGGCGGACGATGATCGCCCGGAGCGCAATAAACGGCTGGTGGACCTGATCTGCAAATGGGCGCTGGTCTTTTACTACCGCGGCGACGTCAAGGGGCTTTCCGCTCTGTTGACGCAAAATGAACCGCTGGCCGTCTCCGTCGGAGACGAGGCCCTGCTGGGCATGTTTTTTTGCTGGCGCGGCTACACGCTGTGGTCCGAGGAACAGTTTACTCAATCGCACGCGTATTTGGAGCGGGCGCTGATGCTGGGTGAAAAACTGGACGATCCCCTGGTGGTCAGCTACGCCCGCGCCTGGCTGACCTGGACCTGCGCCGAATTGGGCCGATTTCACGAGGGCATCGCGCACGGCGAACGCGCGGTGGCGCTGTTTCCGAAAATTGAGCACGATCCCTACCCCTACTTCAAAGCGCTCGGCGGAATCGGCTACTGCTGCTGGTACCTGGGTGACCGGGCGCGGGCGGAGCAAACGGCTGAAGAACTCCTGACCTTCGGCAGCAGCCATGCCAACATCCGATGCCAGGTCATGGGGTACTATGTCCGGGGGGTCAGCTATTGCATCGCCGGTGATTTTCAAACCGCGGGGCGGAATTTTCGCCATGCCATGGAAGTGGCGCTCGACCCGCTTTATGCCCAGTTGGCGCATTTTTCCTGGGACTGAGCCTCATTGAGCAAGGTCAGGTCGAGCAGGCCGAACCGATCCTCAACGGCGTACACTCTTTTTGCACGGAGTTCGGAATCCCCCAGATGGGAATGCCCGCGGCTTCCATGTTGTCCGTGGCCGCGGCCCAGTTCGGCAGGCCGGGGCAGGCTTTGAAAGGACTGGAAAAAGCCGTGGCGCATTACCGGACCATCGGCAGGCCCCCTTCGGAGATTATCAGTGAGTTGGGGCTGGGCAGGTTCTACCTGGAAGTTCTGAAAGCCAAAGGGCAGGTGGGTCTGGGCAGCATGGCCCGCAACGTCGGGTTTATTGTCAAACACGCTTCCGCCGCGCGAAAACGCGCCATCGCGCACCTGACCCGGGCGGTTGAATTGAGCCGGGATCACGACGCCTTCGGGTTCATGGGGCCGGCCTATCTTTTCCTGGGCCGGATCCATGCCCAAAATGGGAACACCCAGGAAGCCCGCACCTGCTTCCGCAAAGCGATGGAGGTCTTTGAAAATGCCGTGCAGACGTCTACCTGGCCCAGGCAAGGGGGGACGTCCAGCAAGAGGGGACGTCCATAAATTAATAAATTAACCTGTCAGAATCTTCTCCAGATCCAACTTCTTCTCTTTGGCTATTTTTTCTCCGCGTTTGACTGAAAAGCTAACTGCGGGTTGGGTCAGTCCCATCTGTGAAGCAAGATCGGTGGCGGACAAACCCAATTCCCTCACTGCCCAGAAGCAAAGCAAGCTGCGCGCCTGCACTACTTTGGGATAGCGCACGGGAACAAAGATCTGTTCAGGCTCGACACCGAACAATCCGGCCACATGCTGCGCAAGGGTTTTGACATCAAGCCCTTTGGCGGTCATCCGGCAGCGCCGCTCCAACCGCTCTTTGCTCGATGCCAGCACATTTGTAACAAAATCGCTGTCGCCCAGGATACGCTCATCGCCCTTGAAGCGTTCGCCTCCTTTGACTTTGATTTTCGCCTGTTTCCATCCTCCAAGGCTGCGGATCAAGCCGCCCCCGACAAGCTCGGGCTTACGCCCTTCGCCAATGCCCTTTTCTACAAAAACACGATAATTCCTTTGCGCCTGCATTCTTTTGGTACCGAACAGGCCCAGGATTTTGTCTGTGTCCTGCCAGTCCACTTGAAGCTGGCCCATCAATGCCGCGTGGCCCGTATAGGGATAGCTGTCCAAAGCCGTTATATCGGCTACGATGCCTCCCCGCAGCGGGTTCAAATGGATGTAGCGCGTCAGCTCGAGCAGGTAGGCATCTTCCTGGCACAGGATGGATTTATAGCGGTTTTGAAAAAGTTGACCATGCCTGCGATGGCGGCGGTTAAATGCCTGCGCGTATCCGGTAAGCAAACGGCGCATAAGGGTGGGAAGGGAAGCGGTGCCCGTGCGGACCAAAAGATGCACATGGCTGCTCATGAGTGCCCAGGCAAAACATGGCGTTGAGGTCTCGGCTACGATCTGTCCCCAACGCTGCAGAAAATCCGCGCGGTCTTCCTCTCCCCGGAATATAGCTTTGCGCTCAATCCCGCGTACGATTACGTGATGCAAAGCACCTGGGGCATCTATCCTGGCTTTTCTTGGCATGATGAACCGGGTAGCAAAGCCGCCCACAGGTGTCAATTTATTTTTTTATGGACGTCCCCCACCGGGTGCGTCCCCCCACCGGGTGGATCTATCAAAACGAAAGTCTTCACTTCTGTAACCATTCAAAACAAGAGCCCCCGTGCTATCCATTAATTCCCGAATTATAAGATATTCCAGTAGCATGCATAGGGGTGACGATGATTGGCAAGCCTATTGCTTTAGGAAGCGCAGCTTGGAAGTATTTACGGGAGCGCTGATGTTCAACTTCCCCAAAACTTGGTCACAGTCGGCGGTCTGAAACCGCCGAGTTTATTTTGAACAATTAACAAAATTACAGAGTTGAAAGGAGAACAGTATGAAAATGAAGCGAATCGGATTGGTGGTGGTGATCGGTCTGTGCCTGTCAATGATGTCCATCTTCCCGGCGATGGCCGCCAAAAAGGTGACGGTCGTTTCGGGCGTCAGTGAAGAAAGTGCCATGGCGGTCGGCAACTACCAGGAAGTTTACGATGGTATCAAGGCGGAAATGTCCCCCAAGGGCATCACTCCGGAATTTTTGTTCGTCGAACTGGAAAAATCGACCGATGAGGCCGCCCGGCAGGCCAGGGGGAAAGAAGCGGCCGATAAGATCAGGCAAGCCAGGCCGGATCTCGTCATCACCGTCAACGACAATGCCACAAAGCATATCGGCAGCCACATCAGTGACATTCCAGTTGTCTTCACCTTTGTATGGGGCACTCCCGAATCGGTGGGCTTGCCCAAACCCAACATCACGGGCGTGCTGCGGCGCAGTTATGCCGTGGACATTTTCAAAATGGCCAAACAGTTGAGCGGCGTCAATACGGTTGCCCTGCTCAGCAAGAACAATCTGTCCATGGCAGGCATCAAAAAGATGTTCGAGGTCAAGGGAGACGTTATGGAAAAAGCCTCCGGCGTGAAGTATATGGATATGTTTCTATGCGATACCTTCGACCAATGGTCCCAACAGGTTCTAAATTTTAAATACGATGTGATCTATCTGGCCGATACCAGCCGTCTCATAAAGGCAGACAAGGAACTTTCCCGAGAGGAGACGGTGCGCTGGACCGTGGAAAATGCCAAAGTGCCGGTCATTGCCGGCAGTGATATTGATGTCAAATCCGGCGCGCTCTTTGCCATCGTCTCATCTTCAAAAGAGTGGGGGCGACAGGCCGCGGCCATGGGCGTGAAGATATTGGGCGGCACCCCGGTGGGCCAGGTTCCCATTGAGCAGATGCAAAAGGGTTCCCTGATCGTCAACGTGAAGACAGCGAAACAGATGAACGTGAACATCCCCTACGAGATTCTCTCTTCGGCCGAAAAGATTTTCGAATAAAGTTATACTTCAACCGATGATATGCAGAGGAGGCTGCTCTCCGGCCGGAGGGCAGCCTTGCGTATTTGCCGCCGTTGCGCATCAACCCAGGCACTTTTTCCCTCATGCCCCAAAAACCGGTGGGGCATTCGGTGATCGGCGCTGCCATCAATAAACCGAAAAGGTGTTACGGATGTCAGAAGACCTTGCAGGCGGAATAAAGTTTGCAAAAATAGCTTGTGGATTGCTTGCGGTTTGTCTTCTGGCCGGAGCGGTCGGGTGCGCTGCCGGAAATAAGAGGGCCGGACAGCCTGCTACGGATAGTGCGGCCGGCTTGTTCGGTATGCCGGCCGAAAAGTTTTTCGAACTCGGAAAAGCCGGCCGGCCGATCGACCCTCAAAAGCTCGATTATACCTTGATGGCGGCCGCGCTTTTCCATGAAACCAACCAGCGGCGCCGGCAAGCAGGCAAGCCGGCCCTGCGCCATGACCCCCGTCTGGATGAGGCTGCGCGCACGCATGGCCGGAACATGGCCGAAAAAAAATTTGTTTCGCATACCAACCCGCATTCGCCCGAGAGTCGAACACCGCTGGATCGGGTCGCGCGGGCGGGTTTCACTCCCAGCTACATAGCCGAGAACGTGGCGACGTATTTCAACCTGCGCTGCGAAGAGGGGCGCATGCTTTACAGCGTGCACGAGGGCACGGCCTTCAGCTATGAGCCCGACAGTACGCCGATTCCCGAGCATTCTTACCGCAGTTTCGCGGAATCCCTGGTAACGCGGTGGATGAACTCGCCGGAGCATCGCAAGAACATCCTGGCCGATCCCCCCAATGCCTATGGTTCGGGGTGCGCCGCGCGGCCGGAGCGAAAGGGGTTGTACCGGCTCTACTGCGTGCAGTTGTTCGGTGCGCGGCGGCCATAGGTTTTCGAATCAAAAGACCGGCTGACGGGCGGTTAAACTCCAGACCACGCCCCGGCAATGCCCACAGGGAGCAAACTACACATGTAAATCCAGTTCCCAGTTCTGGCCCACCAGATCATGGCCGAAGCTGTGGTGCGGCTCTTCTTGGACCAGCCGGAAGCCTTTTTGTTCGTAAATGTGGCGCGCGGCATGCAGGATACTGTTCGTCCAGAGCATGATCTTGCGGTAGCCGGCCTGGCGGGCGAAGCGTGTGCATTCACCTACCAGGCGTTTGCCGATTCCCATCCCGCGCGCTTTGGGTTCCACCAGCAGCAAACGCAGTTGGGCCGCGGTTTTCGATTTTTTCACCAGAAAGACCGATCCTATATTCACGCCGTTCTTTTCAGCAATCCAGCAGCGTTCCCGCTTGGGATCATATTTTCGAATGAATTTGGCAGCAATCTCTGCGACCAGCGCCTCGAACTGTTCATCCCATCCGTACTCCTGGTGGTACAGCATTCCATGACGTTGAATGACCCACCCCATGTCGCCGGGCTGGTGATACCGGAGCAGGTAGGGGGACCTGTGCTCAGTCCGGGCGCTGAGCAGCCCTTCAATGGTATGCATCGCCTCGATCAGGCGATCCTGATCCTGTTCTGGTATGTTGTTCAACACCGTTTCGGTTTCGCTGCGCGAGTCTGAGTTGAGCCTGGCAAAGGCCTCCTGCCCTTTCTTTGATAAAGATAAAAAGCTTTGCCGGCCGTCGGTATCGGAAGGTTTTTTATCGATGAGGTCTTGCTTTATTAAATTTTGCAAGATCCGGCTCAGGTAACCCGTATCCAATCCCAATTGATTCCCAAGGGCGGTTGCCGTTGTTTCTTCATGATTGGCGAGTTCGTAAATCACACGAGCTTCGGCCAGGGAAAACCGGCTTCTCAGCAGGTGCTCATTCAACACGCCGATCCGCCTGGTGTAGAAACGATTGAAGCGGCGCATTGCCTCCACGTGCTCACTGATATCGGGCATGGGCATGGACCCTCCTTGGCGGAAATGATGATCATGTTGACACCACCTACTTGATTCTGTCAAGTTAAATACTTGCTAAAGTCAAGTAAAAACCGGAGATCGCACCGGGCTTAGTGCTTGGATGCTTCGGCGATCTGCAGCCCGGTCCGTCTTTTTTCCGTACGGACCGGTATTGAAGCGGTTTCGACTCCTTTAACCTGGTGTTCACAAAATGAAAAGAGCGGATGGGGAGGTTTAGGCCGCTGAACTCAATTGGTCCGCATCCCGAATGCCGCTCTTTTAAATTGGATCTTTTCGGCAAAAGGCGCCGCTTCGCCGTGGAGGACGCAGCGGGCGCAGAGATAAGCCATTAACAGGTGGCTATAAGGGGTATACAGATTTTCGGCTGAAAATTTGCAGGTTTGTACCGCTTTGGAAAACCCTTTACTCCGGTATCGCCCGGGAGGAGGCGGTCGCGCCAGGCGGGTTCGGAACGCAAAGTTGGGAAACACGTCCATACAATGGTATAAAAAGTGCGTTTTTCCGCTGCTCTGGCGATCTGCGGTGAAAAAAGGGAGAGTGGAGAATGCGGAGCTTGGAATTAGGCCGTGGAGATATCATGCGCACGAACCGCCTTCCGCGTTCCGCATTCGAGTGCCTTGCCTGCGCTCTCATTTTTTGACTTCTTTTTTCCTCAACTCGGCCGGGGTTATATAATTCTGAAGTGAGCCGATGTTCCTGAAAATATCTTCATCCTCCTTACATGAGCCTCCCAGGTAGGCTATCTTGCCGTCGTTCTGGAACTGGGCAATCGGTTGGATATAAACGCCCGGGTAAGTCGTGTTCATCGGGTCATTCGGGTCCACGCGCATCTTGCTGTGGAAGAACGGCTTTACGCGTTTGTTTTCGTAGGCCATCTTACCTAGAGAATAGGTGGTCTCGGTGGTCTCCATGGCCTGAATCAATTTGTCGATATCCTTTGTGCCGCCGGCATTTTCGATGACCTTCTTGATGAAGTAAATATCCGCATAGGCCAGGTGGACATGGATTTGGGTCGGTATCTTCTTCGCATGCATCTTTTTGATGAAAGGGATGGTTTCCGGGGTCAGGGGTATCTCTCCGTCCGTGAAAGAAGTAAGGACACCCAAGGCCTTGCCGCCGGTCATGTTCCAGAAATCGGCGGTCTGGGCCACACCGCCGTACAGACTGACCGGAATGTTGCGCGCGGCGGAATCGGCCCACTGCTTGACAAAAGACTCCGTGTCCGTGAACCAGGAGCTGACGTAGAGAATGACGTCGGCCTTGCTCGAGGCGATTTGCTGCAGAATCGGCAGGTACATCGTGCCGCGTGGTTTGACGGCCTTGCTGTAAACCACATCCATGCCGTATTTGGTTTTCAGCAATTCTTCCCAGGGCGGTAGATTCATATAGGGGATGCCTTCCCGCCACATGTGCGTCCAGGCCAGGTCCTCCCACAGAATGGCGATCTTATTGGCTTTGAACATCTGCGGCCATGTGGTGCCCCAGAAGTAAGCCATCTGCGCGTATTGGGACGGCTCGGGATCCCAGTCGCGGAAGCTGAACTTGTACTTTTCATACTCGTCGAGCACCCGCTCGGTCAGCTCCGATCCCATCGGACCGTTGAAGATCATGACATGCGGGTACTGCTTGAACATGGCCGCCGAGTTCTCCTGGGCTGCCAGGCAGATTTCCGTGCGGCCTTCGACGAAGATAAAAGAAGCCTTGTCTTCCACCAAAAGCCGCCGTGCTCCTTCCACGGTCAAGGCGGTGTCGCCCTTGTTGTCGGCCATCACATATTTGACCGGCCGGCCCAGAATGCCGCCGGCTGCGTTGATGTCATCGATGGCCAGTTGCTGGGCATCCATGCAGGGCCGGGTTCCCGGCGAAAGCACCGCCCCCACATACCCGATCACGATCGGTTCGCCCGTGGGTGCTTGAGCGGCTGCTGTCAGCGGCGCCAAAAGCACCAGGGCCAGTGCCGTAAGAACGGCAAAGCTCATTTTGAAATGCGTCGACATGCCCCCACCTCCCATTTTTTTGTTGTTGCCCTCATTCCCACACAGACATGAGACAGAGGGAATCTTTTCGTTTCTTCAAGGTCAAGCCACCTCTTCCATTTCAGCGTGCGCCAGGCCGTATTTGGACCTCACGTAGGCATTGTCCTTTCCGATATCGCAGGTCACCCATTTGATCCTAGGCGGCGATTCGGACATTTTGACAAAGCCGGAGGTGATCATCACTTTTCCCAGGGTTTGATCTTCAAACTCTGTAAATGATTTGCGCACATGCCATTGTTTGTTCTCCAGGGCGCTTTCGGGCGTCATCACCTTCATGATGATGGGCACGCCGCCGCCGCGCCACTTGGAACGCGCCGCCTTGCTGGCGTACTTCAAGGCTTTGAACACGAGCTGGTCGGCCGTGTAGAGCAGTGTTCTTTCCTCGATCTGTTTGTGCAGGCGCATGGCCTGTTCGAGTATGTCCGGGATGCGGTCGGACGTATACCGCCAGTTGTTTTCGAAGGTGCCTGTCCAGCCCCACAAGCCTAGAATCTTCACCAGCGCGCGGAAGTCGTGATCGCGCGGAGCGGCGATGGCCACATAGCCGTCTTTGCATTTCCAATGTCCGTAGGGATAAAGGATGAAGTCGAGCACGCCGATGCGCGGCCGGGCGTTGTCCCAGGTGTAACCGATGGCCGCGGGCATGCCGGTGATCGACGCATAGGCGTCCATGCCGGCCACGTCGACCATCTGCCCCTCGCCGGTTCGCTTTCGGTGGATCAGGGCCACGGTGCCACCCAGGGCGGCGCTCAATCCGCTGATGTACCACCCCATCCACATGCCGGCCTTCAGCGGCCAGTTGTAAGGCTCCGGTTGCGTGGCCGGATCGCCCATCTGGGCCGAGAGGCCAGAACCGGCCTGGGTGGTGATATCCGTATCCGGCATGTGCGCGTATACTTCGGCTTTTTGCGAATACTGCCCGTAGGGCGTGACGGCGATGTAGATCAGACCGGCATTGTCGGCCGAAAGCTGGCGGTAGCCGATCCCCCAGGCATCCATCTGCCCGGCCGGATAAGTCTCGATGACCACTGTGGCCTTTTGCGCCAGCCGCGCGAAATCACTCCGGTCGCGTGCGCTGTTTTTCAGGTCGAGCGTCATGTAACGCTTGTTGCGCCCCTCCACGATAAAGGGAATGCCGATACCGGCGGCGGTTTTACCGAAAGGCGTCATGCAACGCGCCGGGTCGCCTTGCGGCGGTTCGATCTTGATCACCTCGGCACCAAATTCGGCGAAAAAACCGGCTGCAATGATACCCGCGAAATTGCCCTCACTGGCATCCAGCACCATGACATCGTCGAGGGCCTCGGGCCGGCCTTCGGGCTGCATCAGCTTTTCGATGGTTTCTCTCCACGCGGTAAGACCGCTCCCCGCGCCGGAATAGCGCGTATAAGCCACTTCCTTGTTTCTTTTACCGAACAGTTTCATGGCTCGCCCTTTCGCCCGAAGTTGTAGATCGGATCATTGTCCAGATGGTAGTAAACGGGCGGCTTCAATCCGGGTTTGTCGTCAAATGTGCCGATCACCTTTTTCTTTTCCAAAGCGGCCATCTCCTCTTCCGAGAGGCCGAGGAACTTCTTGAGCACCAAACGGTTGTGGTAGCCCAGCGGGCGTGCCAGCCACTTGGTCCTGCCGGGAGTGCGGCTCAGCATGGCCGATGTGCCGGACAAGACAAACTCGCCGTACATGTCGTCATTGAACAGGATGA
Organism: Desulfobacteraceae bacterium; assembly: GCA_003599575.1. Classification (GTDB taxonomy): domain Bacteria; phylum Desulfobacterota; class Desulfobacteria; order Desulfobacterales; family Desulfosarcinaceae; genus Desulfatitalea. The sequence goes on from QZKV01000190.1 coordinate 10,888, forward strand.
CGCTGCCCCGTTCACGCCGCCAGGCATCCTGGCAGACCATTTTGTCATCGACCACTTCGGCCGCCGCAAATCCTTCCCTGCGGGCCGCTTCGAGGACGGCGGCGCTGTCCGTTGCGCCAACCCATTGCGCGACGACGTCGCGCAATGCAGCGGCATTTTCTTTTTTGAGGCCCGCAAGGCAGGTGGCGAAGCGCTGGTCGGTCAAAAGTTCCGGCCGGCCCATGGACCGGCACAGGCCGGCGAAGTGGCTGTGGGTCGCGCAGGCCAGGGCCAGGAACCGGCTGTCGCGCGTCTTGAAAATCGCCGCGGCCATCATGGCCGGGTCATTGTGGCCCGTTCGTTCAAGGGACTCACCGGTCATCTGGCGGTAGGTGAAATGGGGCAGGGCGCGCATCAGCGACTCGGTTTGGGACAGGTCGATATACTGCCCCTTGCCGCTCTTTTCGCGGTGGTACAGCGCCATCAGCACCGCCAGGGCGCCGACGTTGCCGGGGATGAAATCGCCGAGATAGTCGGGCAGCTTGTAGAATTTTTCAGTGCCGGGATGCCCGTTCAGGCTCAACACCCCACTGGCGGCCTGGGCCAGAAGGTCCCAGCCCGGGAAATAGCGCATGGGGCCGTACTGGCCATAGGTGGAGCAGCTCAGGTAGATCACCTTGGGATTGATTTTACCGATCTGCGAATAGCCCACGCCCCAGGCCTCGGCCGTCCCCGGAGCGAAATTCTCCGTCACGATGTCGGCGCTTGCGGCCATCTTGTAAATCAGCTCCTTGGATTCCGGGCGTTTGAGATTCACCGAAACGAAGTATTTGTTGCGCGTGATGAAGTGAAAGGTCGGGTTGGAGTGCTTCCAATATCTTCCCCAATAGGTGGAGGGCCGCCACAGATCTCCGTAAAAAGGGACTTCCAGCTTGATGACTTCGCCGCCGTAATCGGCCAGAATGCGCGTCACGGTCGGACCGAAGATCACGTGCGTGAAATCCAGCACCCGGATCCCCTTGAGCACCTCGGGTTTTGCATTGGTTTTGGAGGGATCGAAAAGCGCTGTGCTGTAGCGGAAGTAATCGTTCATGCGTCATCTCCCCAGGTAGGCCTTCTTGATCATGTCGCTCTTCATCAAATCGGCCGAGGCTCCCTCGATCACCACACGACCGTGCTGGATCACGTATCCGCGGTCGGCCAGTTGAAGCGCGCGCAGCGCGTTTTGTTCCGGAATAAGGATCGTGATGCCCATGCCGCGCAGCTTGCCCAGGGTTTCGAACAAGCCGTCAACGATCACCGGGGCCAGGCCGATGGAGGGTTCGTCCACCATGATGAAACGCGGTTTGGCCATCAATCCGCGCGCGATACACAGCATCTGCTGTTCGCCTCCGCTGAGCAGCCGGCTTTGCTGTTGGGAGCGCTCCTTGAGAATGGGGAACAACTCGGTCACCCAGGCAAGTGCCGCCTGACGCCCTTTCCAGTTGCTGCCCGGGTAAGCCCCCAGCATGAGGTTTTCTTTGACGGTCAAATACGGGAAGATCCGGTGGCCTTCGGGAATATGGACCACGCCAGCTGCGACCACCCTGTGGGGTGCCCATCCCATGATTGAACGGCCCTCAAAAAGGATGTCGCCCGAATTGGGTTTCAGGATGCCCTGGATGGCGTTCAGGATCGTGCTTTTGCCGGCTCCGTTGGACCCCAGCAGGGTGACGATTTCCCCGGCTTCAATTTTGAAACTCACATTGTGAAGCACCGGGATCATGCCGTGCGATGCACTCAGGTTTTTCACCTCAAGCATACTGCCTCCAGCCTTTGCCCAGGTAAGCTTCGATCACCACATCGTTGTTGATGACCTCGTCGGGGGTGCCGTCGGCGATCAACTGGCCGTAGTTGATGGCGATCACGCGTTCGGCCGCATCCATGATGATGGCCATCACGTGCTCGATCCAGAAAATGGTCAGTCCGAAATGGTTTTTGGCGCGCATGACCATTTCCACGGCCCGCTTGGCCTCGCCGGGATTCAATCCGGCCATCACCTCGTCGATGAAAAGCAGCTTGGGTGTGGTGGCCAGGGCGCGCGCCAACTCCAGCATGCGCAGCTCATAGAAGGTCAGATCCCGGGCCAGGATATTGCGCTTGCTGAACAGCCCCACGAACTCCAGGTATTGCGTCGCTTCCACGGCGGCGTCCTCGAAACTTTGGTGGATGCGCTCTTTTCCGCACAACACGGCCGTGATCACGCTCATCAGGGCGGTCAGCTCCGGAAAGGGCCGCGGGATCTGATAAGTCCGCGCCAACCCGCAGTGGGCCCTTTCCCAAGGGCTGGACCGGGTGATGTAGCGGCCCTCCAATTGGATCGTGCCCTCATCGGCTTTCAGGTATCCGGTCAGCAGATTGACCACGGTGGACTTGCCGGCCCCATTGGGCCCGATGAATCCAACCGTCTCGCCCTCGTGAATGGTGAAACTGAGTTGATTGACGGCGAGCAGACCCCCGAAACGCTTGGTGAGACCGTTCACTTCCAGCATTTCCGGCATCGATCACCTCCGCACATGGATCGTCGGCATATATTCCCGGTAATGGCGCTTGCGGTACAAACCGAAGAGTCCTTCCCCTCTGGGCAGGATAAACAGGAGGATCAGCAGGATGATCGGGAAGGCCACGGGTTGGAAAGGGCCCATGGTCCTGATGAGGATCATTTCCAGGAAAGCGATGAAGTAGCCTCCGGTGACGCACCCGAACACCTGGGCGCGGCCGCCGACCATGAAGACCAGCAGGATTTTCAACATGAACGTCATGGGCAGATAGGTGATGCCGGCGAAGGTTCCCAGATAATGAGCCAAAAACCAGCCCACCACGCCGATCATGCCGGCTGCGGCGACAAAGGAGATGATTTTGACCCTGTTGATGTGGACGCCGATGCCGTGGGCCACTTCCTCGTCGTCGTTGACCGTTGCCATGATCAGGCCGTAGCGGGATTTGAGCACCTTGTTGACCACCCACAGTTAGAGCAGCATGATCGCCGCCGAAATATAGGCGGCCGCGATGAAGTTGATCCTGACATTATCGAAATGGAACAGCAGATCGACCCCGAACAGGCCGACATCGCCCTTGAAAATGCCCGTATAGATAAAGGTCACTTTCAGGAAGACGAGCGGAAGCAGCAAGGTGAGCAGGACATAGTAAAGCCCGCGCGCGACAATGACCAGGGGACTGAAAACGATTGCGGCGAACACCGAAAAGATGATCGCGAAGGGCAGCGTCAAAAGCGGTCCCCAGCCCAGATGGATGCTGAGCAGGGCGGCGGTATAGCCGCCGATGCCGACATAGAAATTGGGTCCGAAGTTGATGCGCCCGGTCCCCACGGTCATCAGGCTCAGCGGAATGGCGATGGCCGCATAGATGTTGGCCGAGACCATGGTGTTGATCAGGCCGGGGCTGACAAAATAGGAAACCGCTGGAAACACCAGCAGGGCACAGGTCCACACCAAGGTGTTGCGCCAGTAGCGCGGTTCGATGATCCAGTCCCACTTCTTGCCTTTGTAGCGCAGCACCACGCGGTCGCGTTTGACTTCGACGTCTACCATAGCGTTTCACTCCTGGCCAATCCCTGCGGGCGGATAACCAGAATGACCATCACCAGCAGCAGTGCCGCAAGGTTCATGAAGCGCGGTTCCCCCACCACGAAACACATCACGGCATGGGTGATGCCGATGAGGAAGCTGGCGATGATGGTCCCCTTGATGTTGCCGAGCCCGCCCAGTACGGCGATCAGAATGGCGATGATCATGCAGTTCCAGCCCATGGCCGGTTCGATCATCCATACCGGCGATACCATCAGCATGGCGATAATCACCGGTATCAAAACGATCATCGTGACAAAAATGTACAGCGATTCCACTTTGATGCCGATGAACCGGGAGCTTTCGATGCTTTGGGAAAGCGCCCGGATCGCCAGGCCTTCTTTGGTTTTGACAAAGAAAAGAACGAAGAGCGCGGTGAGCGCAAGCCCGATGAAGGCGGCGATCACAAGCTGTGCGGGAATGACCGCCGCTCCGAGCTCGACCACACCATCCACCAGCGTGGTCGGCAGGTACACGGCTTCCTGGATCGGATAACGCCAGGAAACGGCCTGCTCGACAATCAAAGCGATCAGCAGCAGGGCCGTCAGCAGGGTCATTTCATCTGCGATGTATTTGCGGATCAGGAAGCGGTAAATGAAGATGCCGATCGCGAACTGCACGATCACCATCCCGGCGATGGCGGGGATCAGCCCGAAGCCCCATTCGCGCATGAACATCCAGGTACCGTAAATCGTCAGCGGGAATATATAGGCGTATCCCAGGTGGAAAATCCGCAGCACGCCGCAAATCAGGGAGAAACCCAGGGCGATCAGCAGGTAGATCGCGCCCATGACGAACCCGTAAATCAGGACGAAAAAGAGCGTCTCCCACATGAGATCTACTCCTTTCAAAATGTCCGCAGAAAAGGGTTCCCGCAGATTTTATTTGGGTGTACCCGGCATGTATTCAGCAGGAAAGCGGATGAGGCGGGCTCGCGGAATCAGATCAACGATGGAAAATTCATATGCCGAGGCACGATTTTAAACGACCGCTGGTTCAATTTCGGTTACGCAATCGCAATCTGCTCCCGCCCTGACGGAAGGCACCTGCTTGCCCCCTGGAAGGGGATTGAGCAAGAAATATACCACCCGGGCGGGTACTCAATCGTACACAAGATTCGTTGTTTATAAGATCCCGCAAAAGGAAACAGGTCTGGTTTGCAGATCCATGTGCCGGTATTTTTTACAATCTGTAAAAAGAAATTTGAGTCGCCACCGGCAGGCCTCCATTTCATCGGGGTTCCTTGCGAGCTCCCTTTTTCTGCTGAATGCTGCGAAAATCGCCACCAGATACAGTGTTGGATGCATTTACAGAATTACCTATAGGTTTAAAATTGTGGGCAACGGATTTTGGAAATTCTAATGGTGGGTCTTTTTCTATTGACATCGGACACCGGGCCACGGAAGGGGCCAGCAGCTTTGAGCAACCGGATTCAGGCCGGCGCCGGTATGCGTGAGAAGACATTTTTCGACTTTGCAAGAATTCATCACCCGTCTGATGGATCCCCAAAAATGCCGATCTGAACGTCATCTTGAGCGAAGCGAGCGATCTTAGCCGTCTATACCGAAAAGGGTGAGATTTTTCCCTTGGGTCGCAATGACAAGTGAGCAGATAGGCATTTTTTTCGAGTTCATCATCCATTGAATTCTGAAGACATGGCCGAAAGTTTCATTGTTGGGAATGAAGATATGGCCGATGGCGCGAACATAAAAATCTTGATCACCGACGATCATCGATTGTTCAGAGAGACCTTGCGGATGGTTCTGCAATCAAGAGCCGATCTGCAAGTCATTGGAGAAGCTGAAAACGGCCAAGTTGCCGTCCGAAAGGCAAGAGAGTTTTGCCCGGATGTGGTGCTGATGGATATCAGCATGCCTGTGCTTGGCGGCGTTGACGCAACCCGGCAGATCAGAAATGCGTGCCCCAAAACCAAAGTTATCGCACTCTCCAATCAAACCGAAGAATTCTATGTACAAGAGATGATGGATGCCGGGGCAGCGGATTACCTTACGAAGTCCGATAACATAAAGGACATCGAGCGGTCCATCCGCGATGCATGTTCACGAAATGGATCCGAATAAAGCGGCAATCCTCGTCAACACACCATCTTCCGGGCCCAGTCGGCTGTTGCGTTGCGATCGCAATCCAATGGACCGCCGCCATCCGGATACCCCGGAGGGTTCCTTTCAGTGATTCTGAGCCCCGGTGGGTTAATGGGGCGTGTCATTACCGCTGGATGGGTAAACAAATCAAGCGGATGGGCGAACTTCCTAATCGTACATCTGCTCCAACAGCTCCAGAATCTTCTTCTCACTGGGCGAGGCGGGGTCGGTGGCCATGTTGACCGCATCCCTGGAGGTCAGAAAGGCGATTCTTTTGAGCTCTTCCCGTGGGATGCCCTCCTTTTTCAGACTGACGACGATATCGAGCTTTTTGTAGAACTCGGCCAGACCGGTTTCGAGGTTGTCGGAGCGCGTCAGCATCCGGGCGATGTCGGCGAACTGTTCCTTGCAGGCATCCCGGTTGGCTCGGACAAAAAGCATCAGCCCGTACACGAGCGCCAGGCCGTGGGGCATGTGGTATGTGCCTCCCAGCACGTGCCCCAGGGCATGGCCGACGCATAGCCCCTTGACGATGGCGACACCGCCGAACATGGCGGCCATGCACAGGTCGGTGCGCGCGGCGATATCGTTGCCGTCCGCGTAAGCACGCGGCAGGCTGCGGCCGATCAATCGTACGGCGTACAGTGCTTTGGACTCGAAATAGGGGTGGTACTCCGTGGCCAGCGAAACATAGCCCTCACAGGCGTGCGCCAAGGCATCGATGCCGGACTGCACGGTCAGGCCCGGGGGCATGGTCCTGCAATAGAGCGGATCGATCACGGCCAATTTGGGAATCAGATGATTGCTGAAAAGGACGATTTTCAGATCGCGCTGTTTGTCGGTGATCACGCAACACGAGTTGGCTTCACTGCCCGTACCCGAGGTGGTGGGAATACAGACGACGGGCGGCAAAACCGGTTTTATTTTGCCGCCGCCGCCCAGAATGCTCTCATATTCGCGCAAATCGCCGGGGTGCGACACACGCAAGGCCACGCCCTTGGCCGTATCCATGGAACTGCCGCCGCCCAAGCCGATGAGGCCGTCACAGCCGTGGCCTTTAAACACCAGGGCCGTGCGTTCGATCAGCTCGATGGGCGGATCGGGTGCGACCTCATTGAAAAGCACCGTTGCGATGCCGCCGGCGTTTAAAATCGCGGCCACTTCGGCTGCCCGGCCGCTTCCGGCCATGAAGGGGTCGGTGACCAGCAGGGCCTTTTTGATCTTATGCTGGCGGATGCGGGCGGCCATGCCCTTGGCTACCCCGGCGCCGAAGAGAATGTCCGGCAGGGGCGGAATGCGCACCTCCCAGGCTTTCTCTTTTTCCTTGAAACCATCCAATTTTTTCCAGATGCCGGCCACCTCCGCCACCTCCACATCGAAGACCTGCCCGCTGGGGGCGATCGGCTCCCTGCGCACGAACGCGGCGCCCGGGTCATCCAGCCTGTCGAACTCGGCCCCTTCATTGAAGGCCAACTGATCGCGCAAGGTTTGCTTGCCGACTTCCATGACCTCATCAGCGGTCATGCGCAGCCCGAAACGGGCGTTCATCAATCCAGCCAGAAAAGCATAGATGGAGGCTTTGGCGGGCACTGCATTGAGGCAGTAGCCGAAGGCATCGCAGGTGGCCGACTGGATTTGGGTCCTCAAGGAATAATGGGCCTGGTTTTCTTTTTTGGAGGGCTGGCTGTAAGTTAATCCGGCAGTGTGGTCGGCGCCCATGGGACTGGAAAAGTAGGTGACGCCCGTGCCCTTGGCCGAGCGCGGGTCATGGGCGGGGAACGCCTGGCCTTTGTAGGCCGGCACCCGCTCGATCCCGAGGAGCTTGGCCGTGGCCATGACGCCGTTGCCGATCGCCGCGCCCAGGGGCGTTTCTTTTTCGACCTCTTCCAGCAGCCCGGCCGCGGACTGCCAATCGCCCATGCGCATTTTGCCTGCTTCGGCGGCCAGACCCAGGCTGCTGCCGGCCTCAATGGCATCGATGCCCAGATCATCGCACATGAACTTGAGCCGGGCAATGGCATCGTTATCGGTGATGCGCAGGTTGGTGCCGAGCAGGCCGATGGTTTCATACTCATAGGCCGAACAGATGCGCCGGCCGTTTTTATCAGGGTAGCTGATCGAGCAGCGCACAAAGCACCCCGGCATGCATCCATGCATTTTGCCGCCGCGCTCGAACAGAATTTTCTGGATGCTGTCCCCGTTGACGGCGATGAATTCTTCCGGCCGGCCGGAACGGTAATTATTGGCCGGCAAGCTTCCGTGGCCGGCGGAATTGTTGACGGCGAAGGGCGTGCCGAAACGCGAAAACAGACTGCAGCCCACATCGTGCCTGAGGACCTGTACCCACGCCCGGACGGTTTGACGAAAGGCGTCGGCGTCGTGCAGCCCCACCGGCCCGGCGAGGGCGTCATCGATGATGATCGCCTTGAGCCCCTTGGCGCCCATTACCGCACCCAGGCCGCCGCGGGCGGCGTTGCGCGAAGGATCGCCATACATGTCGGTCAAAGAGACCGATGCCCCCCGGTACAGGCGTTCGCCGGCAATGCCGGTGCATATCACGGCGATCTTGTTGCCATAGGTTTGCTGCAGCTTTTCAACCAGGGCATAATTCTTCAGACCGCGAAAGGCGTCGGCGGGGAGAAGCGCCGTGGTATGCTTGGAGATAAACAGACTGTACAATTCCTTTTCCGCGGGCGCGCCTTGCACGACGATCGCGCGGATGCCGAGGCGGTCCAGCATCTGGGCCGCCGGGCCGCCGGAGTTGGCCTCCTTGATGCCCAGCGTCAGCGGGCTCTTGGCTCCCACGGACACACGCCCGAGTTGAGGGGCCTGGGTGCCGGCCAGGGGGCCGCCGGCGAGGATGAAGTGGTTTGAGGGCCCCAAGGGGTCGCAGTCCGGAGGAACTTCGCGTTGCATGATTTTGGCCGTCAGGGCACTGCCGCCCAGGTATTCCCATTCTTTGGGGAGATCTTGCAGTTCAATGGTTTTATCGCTCATATCCACACGCAAGAGTTTCATGTCGGTTCTTTTCTCCTCCCTGCTAAAATCTCTACTTTCGTGGGCGGACGAGAAAACAAAAGGCCGGCAGCGCGCATAAGGGCTGCCGGCCTTGAGAAATTCAATTCCGATCCAAGAAGATCACGCCTCGCTTTCCGGATGGAAGACGTCGACCTCTTTCAGATCATCGCCCAGGTAAGCCCGCTCATTGGGCCCCAGGATGCCCAGCGACAGGCACAGCAAAGTCCAAAGGTGAACGGTCTGCCAGGCATGGTGGCGCATTTCGGCCAGATCGTGAACCTGGGCATGGCAGTTGTGGCAGGGGGTGATGCAATATTGAGCGCCGGTGGCCAGAATCTGATCGGCCTTCATCTTGCCGTACTGCCGGCGTTGTTCCGTGTAACCCGATTGCAGGTAGCCGCCGCCCCCGCCGCAGCAGAAGTTGTTGGAGCGGTTTGGGTACATGTCAATGAAGTTTTCTTCACCCACCACGGCCTTCACGACAAAGCGCAGGTCTTCGGCCACCGGGTCGCCGAAGCTTTTGCGCACCAGTTGGCAGGGATCCTGGACCGTGAACTTGATCTTGCGTTCCTTGTTCCATTCCGAGCTGGGCTTGAGCTTGCCTTCGCGGATCCATTGGGCATACAGCTGGATGATGCTTTTGATTTCGAAATTGAAGGGAATCTTGAACTTTTGCAGTCCGAACCGGACCGCGAACAGTTCGTGCCCTCACTCCGTGTTGAGCCACACCTTGCAGCCAAGGTCCTCCACGGCCTTGACTTTGGTGCGTACGATCTTTTCCCAGTTTTCGTCGTCGGCCATGAACAGGCAGTAGTTTTCCGCTGCCCATCCTTTGGAGCCGTAGGTCCAGTCGGCGCCGGCCAGGTGCAGGATCTTCCACAGCGGCACCATCTCGTCGGGCTCGGTGACCGGCTCGCGCGAGTTCTGGTTGAGAAAGTAGATGGCGCCCTCTTTGTTGACCGGTGCTTCCATGTCGGCGAACTCGGGTTGGGCTTCCTGGTATTCGCCCAGCACGTCTTCGACCACGAACTGGAAGTCCTCTTCCGTTGCGCCCATGGCGCTGCAGGTATCATTGCGCAGAGCCATATCGCAGGAGCCCAGAATACCCTTGGGCCGCTTTTCCCTCGGCCATGATTGACGCGCGTAGAACACCAGCTGGGGGATGTTGATTTTCATGGGGCATACATAGACGCAGCGCGTACACATGCTGCACATCCACACCCACGGCGTCGATGTGATTTCCTCGTCCATCCCTAAAGCGGCCATGCGCAGGAACTTGCGCGGGTCCATGCCTTCCAAGCCGGTGGCCGGGCAACCCGACGAGCACGCACCGCAGGTCAGACAGAGGTTGAGATTCCCGCCTTCGGGAAGCAACCCCTTGACCTTGTCGATGAAGGTGCTCTGTTTTTTGCCGCCAAGTTTGATTGCTTGTTCAGCCATTAACAAAACCTCCAAAAGTTCAGTTGAATCCGTGTGGCCTGAGCCATTGAGAAACATCCAACAGGGGCAACAACTTGAAAATCGCATGCGGCCGGCGCCTGCCAACAGTCCGGTAACGCCGAAATACCAAGGGGGCTATCTAAACGGAATATGAGGGTTGTGTCAACAGATAAGGCAGTTATTGGCAGGTGAAGCGAACGTTTTTATCGGATTGAAGATGGCCCTGAGAGAATCGGTCCCGGTATCAGGCTGGGGCTCGCAATCATGCCCGATAATCGAATGGGAGGCGAACTGGTTTTAACGACCGGGGGGCACGAAATAGCTTAAAGTGGCCCAGACTGGTTTGAGCGCCTGCGAGTTTCTGGGCGCCCGGAGCGCACCTTAGGGGCACTTGCACGGGTTGCGTATGGCCCAAAGCGCCTGCCGGGACCGCCGGGTTTGAAATCCGACAGTTGAATTACATCTTTTTCTTGACACGGCAAAAAGGCCTTTGATAAATGAGTGAATGCTCATTCATTATTATGGAGATTATGCAAGGCCTGTGATTCGCCAATGAAAAGAAACACCGACAAGTATCAGCAGATTCTCACCGCGGCCATCAAGGTATTCGCCGAACGGGGCTTTTCGCAATCCACCATCTCCCAGATCGCCCAGGAAGCCGGTGTCGCGGACGGCACGATTTATCTCTATTTCAAGAACAAAGACGATATTCTGGTTCAGTTTTACGAACGCATGACCGAGCATGTCTCGAGCCGTTTCTGGGAAGCCGTGGAAGAGGGGCAAACGGCCGTCGAGAAATTGCACAATCTGATTCACGCTCATTTGGATGTGTTCCAAAGCCAGCCCAACGGCGCCATTGTGTACCAGGGAGAAACCCACTTGCAATGGCGGTTGGTTCAGGAGCCGACCCGCAAGATGTCCAAAATGTACCGCGACATCATTTCCAAAGTGGTCGCCTTGGGCCAGCAGGAGGGCGTTATCCGCAACGACCTGTACGTTGGTCTGGTCAAACGGCTCATCAACGGAGCGGTCGAAGAAGTGATCAATACATGGATCCATACCGGACGGGACCATGATCTGGCCGCCATGGCCGAACCGCTGGTGGAATTGTTCATCAACGGCATCGGCACGCGTAAAGGGCAGCAGGCGATCGGTAACCAAGCACCGCAGGATTTTATAGATCAATACGGTGATACATAGATAGGGAGGGAGAAAGTTTATGGCACAGGTGATTGCGGAACGTAAAGACATCGATTTCGTGCTTTTCGACCAGCTCAACGCGGACAGCTTGAGCAAACATCCTGATTTCGAGGAGTTCAACCGCAAGACCATCGAGATGATCGTGACTGAAGCGCGCAACCTGGCGATCAAGGAGTTGCTGCCCACTCAGAAAGAGGGCGATGAAATCGGTTGCAAGCTGGAAAATGGCGTGGTGACCACCCCGGAATGTTTCAAGCGCGCCTGGGAGCTTTTCAAGGAAGGCGAGTGGGTGGGCACCAGCATGCCTTCCGAATGGGGCGGGCAGGGCATGCCCCACGTGGTGAGCATGGCGGCCCTCGATTATTTCATGGGTGCCAATTTCGCCTTCATGATGTATTCCGGATTGACCAACGGCGCCGCTTCATTGGTCGAAAACTTCGGTACGGAAAAGCTGAAAAAGCTTTTCCTGAAAAAGATGAACTCCGGTGAATGGACCGGCACCATGCTGCTGACCGAGCCCGAAGCCGGTTCGGACGTGGGCCGCCTGACCACCACGGCGGTCAAAAATCCGGACGGCACCTACTCGATCACGGGTAATAAAATTTTCATCTCCGCGGGCGAGCACGACCTGGCCGAGAATATCATCCATCCGACCCTGGCGCGCATCGAAGGCGCGCCGGCTGGCACCGGCGGTATTTCCCTCTTCCTGGTGCCCAAGATCTGGGTCAACGACGACGGCAGCCTGGGAGCGCCCAACGACGTGGTTTGCACCGCTATCGAAGAGAAAATGGGCATTCACGGCAACGCCACGGCCGCTTTGACACTGGGCGGCAAAGGCAAATGCCGCGGATACTTGCTGGGAGAAGAAAACAAAGGCATGCGCGCCATGTTCCTGATGATGAACGGCGCCCGCCTGCACACCGGACAGCAAGCGGTCGCCTGCGCGAGCACCTCCTATCTCAACGCCGTCAATTACGCCCGTGAACGCATCCAGGGCCGCAACATTTCAGCCATGGCCGTAAAAGACGCGCCGGCGGTGCCGATCATCCAGCATCCGGATGTGCGCCGCATGTTGCTGACTTCCAAGGCTTACCTGGAAGGCATGCGCAGTCTGCTCTTCTATGTCAGCTTGTTGATTGACAAGCTCCACATGGCCGCCAATGAAAAAGAGCGGGCCAAGCTTGAGGGGTTGCTCGGCTTCCTGACGCCTATTTGCAAAGGCTACTGCACCGACCGCGCCTATGATGTGACCAACCTTGGCATGCAGGTGTACGGCGGTTACGGATTCATCAAGGAGTATCCGCAGGAGCAACTCGTGCGTGATACGCGCATCACCATGATCTATGAAGGCACCAACGGCATTCAGGCCATGACCCTGCTGGGGCGCGAGACCATCATGAACGGCGGCAAGTCCATGATGGCCCTGATGGCTGAAATGCAGAAGACCTTCGATGCGGCCAAGGGAAACGAAACCCTCAGACCGCTGGCCGAAAAGACCGAAGCAATAATGAAACGCGCGGGCGACGCGGCCATGTTCATGGCCAAGAACATGATGTCGGGTCAGATCGAAAGCACCTTTGCCTTCGCCTACCCGTTTATGGAAATTATGGGCGATCTCCTGATGGCCTGGATGCTGCTGTGGCGTGCCTCCATCGCCGCCGAGTTGATCGCCAAGGGCAGCCGCAAAAAGGACGAAAAGTTCCTGGAAGGCCAAATCAAATCGGCCAATTTCTTCATAAGGAATTTCCTGCCCGTCACCAACGGTAAAATCGATGCCATCATGGACAACTGCTGCGCGGCGGTCGACATTGACGACGAAAGCTTCGGCGGCAAGTAGTCCGTTTGCGCATTGGTTCAATTCATCACCAAAAAAACCGGAAACCTGCTGTGGGTTTCCGGTTTTTGTTTTCGTGCCCTGCGGGGAAGCCGTTTTCTGAGTTGGGAAGAATGGAATCCGAAATCAGAATCGAAGCAAAATCCGAAGCAAACTGCATAGCCGGAAAAAATAATTGTCTCCCGATAAAAAAAATTCTTGACATATTTCGTCGGACTGCATTATGCCTAAAATATAGTACTCATCTCGATTATATTATTTCCAGAATGCCGAATAGGTGAACAGTTATTGCATCGTGAGGATGCAATTATCTGGCTTCACTGAAAGTCTAAACGGCCGATAGACGAACATGAGTTCCGTGAGAATAGCTTTTCCGCGGTACTGCTATGTAAATCATATCTGAACGCATTTCTTGCTCGTTTTCGCTAGTACATCTCCAGCCGGTTAGATCGCGCCTAATTTGAATCGCTTGGTTTGCCGTGGAAGCTGGCCCAGTTAAAGGGTTGCTGTTTTAAAGCGCCCGGGGGTTTTTTTTATAAAATCCGCAACGGTGAGGCCGGAATTATTCCTTGATGCCTCGTCTCGCAAGCATCGAGGGGGGATTTATGTTCAAATCAGGGCAGAGTGACTTCACGAAACAATTCAAGGTCAGGTTTTCAGAAGTAGATTGCAGGGGTTATCTGAGAATCAATAACATAATTCATACAATGCTGGACGCCACCAACGAATATTACGTCGCCATGGCCCTGGCGAAACCAGGTTTCGAATATTTGAACTACAGCTGGATAGTGAATCGTATTTCCATTCAGGCCTCAAAATATCCATATTGGAACGATACGGTTGTCATCGATGCAAGGCGCAGTCCTTATAAAAATATTTATGATGTCTGGGAAGTGCTTTTGAGGGATGGCAGGGGAGACCACCTGATACGGATAGTACTTTATCTTGTCTTGCTCAACGTCAAATTAATGCAGCCGGTGCTGCTCAATCACATTCTGCCGAAAGAATATATGAAGGAAACCTGCAGCAAAGATAACAATTTTAAAACCATTCCTTCATTAGAAAGGTGCGATCGTGAGGCTGTTTTCCCCGTGCAGTTCAATGATCTCGACCTCAATAAGCATGTAAGCAGTTTTGTCTATATCAAATGGGCTTGTGAATCCGTGCCTGCGCAAATTTTGATGGAATATCAGCTTCAAGAGCTGGATATCTCCTATAAGAAACAAACATCCCAATTAGGAAAAAAAATAACGTCGCAAATTCAATCTTTCCAGGAGGGTACGCAACCTTCCTTCCTGCACAGGATAATAGAAAATGGCGGGACACAGGAGCTGGCGCGGTTGAGGACCCGATGGAAAAAAGTCAGTGAATCGAAGGCCAGAAGACATTTAAATCTGATGAATTTAAAAAATATTTATACAATCGTGAGATTATGAAAAAAATAGCCATCATCAATCCGCTCGAAAAGTATTTCGATAGAATGAGCAGGCTGTTCATCATGCCGCGCTACGGCACTGTTGCAGTCGGGTCTGCATTGAAAAGGGCCGGGTATGAGGTAAGGATTTTTTCGGAATTCATCCGGGCAGCGATCGATTGGGAATATGTATATCATTCGGATTACATATGCTTTGCACTCATGTCCTTCTGTTCCTGGCGGGGTTACGAGCTGGCTCAGCAGATAAGAAAAAAGACAAAAGCGCCCATCATTTTCGGCGGCGCCCACCCAACGGTCCTGCCGGAAGAGTGTCTTAACTATTGTGATTACGTTGTCCGCAACGAGGGGGAGGAAACGGTCGTAGAACTTATCGACAGCCTGGAAAACGGGACGGATGTTCATTCCATCAAGGGTATTTCGTATCGCAACGCATCGGGAAGGCCCGTGCACAACCCGAATCGGGAATTCATGGAGAATATCGATATTCCGTACGATTTGACCTTGTTGAATGAATATGCGGAGGTCGGCCAAAGACCATACGGGAAAAGACCGGCCGTCAGTTTACAGGTATTGCAAACCTCGCGCGGCTGCCCGTTCAATTGCAAATTTTGCGTAGCACCGCGGGAGCTGGGAACCCGTTACCGTACGAAAAGCATTGCAACGGTTTTGACGGACATTGAAAATTCCATGTCGGTTACCAAGAGCAATACATTTATGATCGTCGATAACGAATTTACCGTCAATCGCAAGCGCACTGAAAAATTATTGCGAGCCATTATCGATCGATACGGTCGAACGCTGAATGTTGCTCTATTTGCCCGAACGGAAATCGGCAAGGACAAACATACTCTGGATCTGATGAAGCAAGCCGGAGTAACCCTCATATATGTCGGTGTTGAATCGGTCAACGAGGATACGCTTAAATTTTACAATAAAAAACAGACCATTGCCGAGGTGACCGAAAATATCGCCGGTATTCATGCTTCAGGCATATACACCTTTGGCTCCACTATCTTGGGATCCGATTACGATACGCCCGAAAAAATCAGGAATACTGCTGATTTTTTCATTCAAAACAATTTTCTTCATGCAAACTTTTACTCCCTTTACGAAATACCTACAAAAGAAAGAGTGTTGGGCATTCCGCAGCTCTTCCCCGACAACCGGTTCATTCACTATGATTGGCGCTTTTACAACAGCGCCTTCGTCATTCATTATCCCAAATATATGAAGCCCAGCACGCTCCAAAAGATAATCATCGAAAATTATGAAAAATTTTATTCGCTGAAAGATAAAAGCCGGATCGACCCTCTGAAAGGGTCGCTTCACGGCAGAGTTTCATTCAAGCTTCACATGGTCAAACCCGAGATGGAGGTCGCAAGGAGGTATATCCCCTTTCTGGAGAAGCTTGAAGACGGGTTGTATGATGAAAGAGAACATTTGCTGGAATCCAGATTGCCGTCCGATTTCGAAAAGATTGAATTCTATAAGGAGATTCCCGTTGATTTAAGTGGATTGGACTGACGAATTCATTTCAGGCAAGCCTCTGTTCGATCTCCATAAAAGGAGGTGCAAATATGTTGGGACTATATAAGGAAAGGCCGTATGAGAAGAAGATCATATTTCCCATGGCCATCAACCCCCTCCTGAATCCGATCAGAAATGTTGCCAATAAGCACGATGTCCGCGAGTACGTTGAAAAGCTGGACGATGCCGTTCCACGGACCAAAGGCATTATTTATATTCATGTGCCCTTCTGTCCAAGCATATGCACGTACTGCTCATATGATCGTGTCAAGTACGGCAAGGATGATGAAGAAGATTACGTTCATCACCTGCTGGAGGAAATGAACCTGTACAGCCGAAAAAAATTGATCCAATCCGCCGGTTTTTTTGCCGTACATATCGGCGGCGGCACGCCAAATATGTTGTCCGATGGAGGAATAAGAACGATTTTAAACACTTTGAGAAACAGCTTCAACATAGAAAAGAATGCCGTCATCAACGTTGAAATCGGATCAAAGGCATATTCGCGTGAAAAACTGGCCCTCTTGAAGGATCTCGGTTGCAACAGGCTGAGCTTCGGCGTGCAGAGTTTCGATCCAGGTGTCCGAAAGCGGTCGGCCCTGACAACCTCAAACGACGGCTTGAAGGAAATGATCAACGACATCAAACAGTTCGGTTTTGATATTAATTTTGATCTCATGTTCGGATTGCCGGGGCAGGATGAAGAAATATGGGAATCGGATTTAAGGAAGGCGGTCGAATTCGAACCGGCCAGCCTGGATGTCTATTGTTATTATCCGATCAACAGCAAGTACTACTCTTTGTACAAGAGAAAGCAGGCGTTCAGAAGCGGATATCGGGTTGAGATGCCGAACGAAGAAACCATCTTGAAAATGACCGAAATGACATTCACATTGCTTTGTGCGAATGGTTATGTCCAGGAGACGGCAGAGGACTTTGCGAAGCCTGGTAAATTCAGCATTATCAAGGCCGTCGGCTATACGAAAAATGAAATATCGGACAATTACATCTATCTCGGGATGGGTCCCAATTCAATCGGCAACATCAATCCATACGTCTACCGGAACAAATTTTATAATGTCCCAAGGACCAAAAGTTATTTGTCCGATTCAAGTGAAACCGGCGGATTCCCTATATTTTTGCTGCGAAAAAACATCTCACCGGAACTGAAGAATTTAGTCCTGTTTCCCAAAGTGATCAAAATGAAAAAGGCGAGAATCGGCCACAGGCTGCTGCATGAATTTTCATCCAGGATCGAGGACCTCAAGGCAAGGAATTTGATAATGGATGACGGGGACAATTTCATGCTGACGGATTTAGGGAAATTATGGATCGATAATATTTCTTATGAGTTCATGAATGCGGAGATGAAGGCCAATTTCGAAGATACCATCTTTAGTTATTCCGAGGCATAGACCATCGCGAGACACCGGTTCCAAATTTTCAGCTAAAAGAGAGGAAGACAGCAATGGAAGCAATTGAATTGGTAGGCGACTTGGAGAAAAAAATCACCCAAATCGTTTCGGAGATTCTGGAAATGGACGAGCAGGAAATCTGGGAAAAAAGAAAACTGAACTTTTTTAAAGACATGGGCCTGGATTCTTTGCTTGCACTTGAGATTGTTGCAAGTATCGAGAAGCGATTCCGAATCGAAATCGCTGAAGAACGCTTAAGAGACGTATCGACGCTTGAACAGACGATCAGCCTGGTTGAGGAATTGCTCGCTTAGCCGGTCTCGCTCTGTAATGCATCATGCGGAATGAGATGCAGATGCCAAGGGTCGCGAGGAGGAGTTCGGTGATTCGCGGGAAAGTAAATTCCTGACTTAGGCGAAACCAATGGATGGCCATCATGCAGGCACACACCGACCGTGATAGGCGGGTCATGATAACGGGAGTCGGAGTGTTGACATCAATCGGGCTCGACAAAGACCGTTTTTGGGAGTCCATTATCAATGGAAAGTCGAATATAAGCGACATTCAGGACGATAGCATCAAGGAATTAAAAATCCGCAAAGGATGCGTTATCCAGGACTTTGATATTCGCCAATTCACGCCCAAGAAAGAGTCGACCGGATTATCAAGGGGGGCTAAACTGAGCCTGGCTGCAGCCAAATCGGCTCTGGAGGATTCAGGGCTCGATCTTGCAACCGTTCACCCTTCACGGATCGGCATATCCATAGGAACGACACTTGGAGAATCACAGGCCATTGAGGAAGTAGCCGCCGCTAGTGTAAATGGAACCGCAAACGGTCCCGATCGATTTGAGAAGATAAGACGATGCTCGCCGGTGAACCTGGTGGCCTCCATAAAGAGGGAATATGGCATCTGGGGGCCGACGTGCCTTATTCCGGCAGCCTGCGCGGCCGGCAATTATGCAATCGGCTTTGGATATGATGCAATCAAGTCGGGAACCTCCGATATCATTATATCCGGTGGGGTCGAACCTTTCTCGAAAATACTTCTGATCGGTTTTTCAAGAATGAAGCTGATCGCTCCCGACATGTGTCAGCCTTTTGATAGAAACAGAAAGGGTTTATTGGTTGGAGAAGGAGCTGGAATGCTCATATTGGAGGAGTACGGGCACGCAAGAAAAAGGAATGCACGGATCTACGGCGAACTGTTGGGATATGGGCTCAGCTGCGATGCATATCACATGGCTGCGCCGCAACCGGACGCGGCAGAAGCGGCCCTCGCCTTGCAACGCGCGCTCGACCGGTCACGTATAAATCCCGGAGATGTTCAATATATCAGCGCTCACGGTACGGGTACACATTCAAACGACCTTGTTGAGACCAGAGCCATAAAGAAGGTGTTCGGCAGTTGCGCGAAAAAGACCCCCGTGAGCTCGATCAAATCCATGATCGGGCATACGATGGGGGCGGCCGGTGCCATAGAGGCGGTGCTTTGCGCGATGGTCCTCCAGAATCAGATTATCCCACCGACCATTAATTTACATGAGCCGGATCCGCTGTGCGATTTGGATTACGTCCCCAATGAGGCGCGCGAGGCCGATATCAATACGGTAGTCAGCAATTCATACGGTTTCTTCGGAAATAACGCATCAATCGTATTGTCCACAAAAAGAATTTAACAAAATCGGGTAACCGGAAATCATCGGGACGGATGGGATTCGGGCAATCGATAACAGGTCCAG
This sequence comes from Desulfobacteraceae bacterium, assembly GCA_003599575.1. GTDB lineage: Bacteria > Desulfobacterota > Desulfobacteria > Desulfobacterales > Desulfosarcinaceae > Desulfatitalea. Next base: position 30,205 of record QZKV01000190.1, read on the forward strand.
GAAAGCAACGGGTGAATACTTGAAAGTAGCTTTAGTATCTCCTCAAAGAGGACGACTGATTGGTGATTCCGCTCTGGAAAAATTCTTTTGGTCGTCAACAGAGCTCTCCAAGCGGGCGGACATTATCTACAACTGGCCGGAATTGGGTCTTCTTACCCTGGCGGGGATGATGCCCTCCCATTATGAGATCAAATACCTCGATGACGGCAAAGAACATATCAATTACGCCGGGGAATATGATTTGGTGGCGATTACGGCGCTCACCCCGAAAGCCAGCAGAGCTTTTGAAATAGCCGATGAATTCAGGAAGCGGGGAAAATACGTCGTGATGGGAGGCCCCCATGCCTCGGTGTTGCCGGAAGATGCGGCCCGACATGCCGACAGCGTGTTTGTCGGCGAGGCCCAATTCAGTTGGAACGATTTCATCGAAGATTTTATGCAAGGCCACCCAAAGCCCGTATACAACGGCGCGGGCCGGTATGCTGCTATGACCGAATCGCCTGTTCCGCGTTACGATCTTCTCAACATGGAAAATTATAAAATTATTCCTGTGGAAACCACCCGGGGTTGCCCCCACGATTGCGAATTCTGCTCAAGCACTAAGCTATGGGGAAGGAGCTACCGAAGGAAAAACGTTGCCCAGGTCATCCGTGAGATCGAGGAAGTCAAACGGTACGCAAATAACAAGTTCCTCTTTTTCGTGGATGATAACATGTTTGTCCAGCGTGAGTTTTCATATGAACTTCTGAAGGCGATTCGAAAATATAAACTGAGATGGTTTGCCCAGTCCGACATTTCCGTATCCGATGATGACAAGCTTCTGGATTTGATCTATCAAGCGGGCTGCCGTGAGTTGTTGATTGGTTTCGAAACGATTTCTCCCGATAACCTGAAAACATTGGACAGCAGCCAATGGAAACTGAAACAGCTCGCAAGATATCCGTCCGCCATAGAGAAGATTCAGGCCGAGGGAATCTCGATATACGGATCGTTCATTCTCGGTCTGGATCATGACGACGAGAGCGTCTTCCAGAGAACCAGGGATTTTATAATCAATACCAACCTTCTCGGATTTCAAATACTGGTGATGACTCCGATTCCGGGCACGCGGGTTCATGAACGACTGAAAAAAGAAAACAGGTTGTATCCCGTAAAAGATTGGGGGACCTATTCAACGTACCAACTGAATTATGAACTTAAAAAGATGTCGCGGGATACATTTGAAAAAGGCATGCTGTGGTTATTCAGGGAGTTGTACAGCGAGGAAGCATTCAATAAGCGCAAGATGCATTATCTTAAACTCATCAGAAATCTGAAAAAATCGTGAACAGGCCGATCATGACGATCATTGTATCGAAATGCCGGCCGTTGTTTCCGCGTCAACCCATCATCGTAATCTAGGCAGATTATGAGGAAAGACATGACCGATTTACCATACCCGTATCGAGAAGCAGTGCCGCTTTATTTTTACCCGTTTCTGAGTCCATTGACATGCCAAGCTGATGCGGCGATGGTCCACAATTTCCATTCAAGCCTACAGGAAAGAAAGGCCCCCGATCTAGACCGGCTGATCTACATTCATATTCCTTTCTGCAAGGATATATGCTTCTTCTGCGGCTTTTACCGTGATGCTATCGGTCATGGCAATCAGGAGGTGCTGCGGGCCTACGTGGAATCACTGAAGGCCGAAATCAAAGCATATTCGGAAACCGAATATCTCCGGAAGTGCAAAATATCCGCCGTATATTTCGGCGGAGGGACTCCGACAATACTGGGCCATGATCTGATGGACTCCTTACTGAGGACGATCCATGACAGTTTTGCGGTCGAGCCCGGTACGGAACTGTCCTATGAGGGCGAAGTCCGGACATTAAAGGACAAGGATAAGTTGAAGGTTCTCAAAGCGCTCGGCTGTACGCGTGTAAGCTTCGGAGTTCAGACTTTCAACGAGCGTGCCAGGAGGTTGTCCGGCCTGAAGCCGACAATGGCCGACATAAGAGAATGTATCGACAACATCAATGAGTATGGATTTGATCCCAATCTCGATTTGATGTACGGCCTGCCCGGGCAAACTGAAAGTGTATGGGAGAGCGATCTTAAAAAAGCGATCGAACTGAGAGCGGCGAACATCGATATTTATGATACGGTTTTGTATCCGCACACGATTCTTTTCCGTCAGCGGCATAAGCTAAAAAATGAATTGCCGACGCTTTCCCAGAGATTAACGATGATGGAGATGGGAATGCGCCTCCTAGTTGATGCAGGCTATACCCAGGAAACGATAGAGGACTTTCATCTGCCGTCGAAAGGCTACAAAATGAAGCGGCTGGTGTATGGCGGCGGGGATGGAAGATCCGAAATTTTGGCGTGCGGAGCGGCAGCGGTCGGCGTTTTAAACGGATACTCATACAGAAATCTGACTCCTCAAAAATATCTGAATTGGTGGGAAAATAGAAAGCTGCCTCCCGAGCTCATGTACAGGATGACGGATGAAGATTTCAGGAAAAGAGCTCTTGTATTCTTCCCCAAAGTGCTCGAGCTGAAAAAAGAATGCCTCCCATTCGGGTGGCTCGAACAATACCGTCCGATCATCGATGGGATGAAGGACCGGCAATTGATTGAGGAAACGTCTACATCCCTGATGCCGACCGAAAAAGGAATGCTATGGGCCGACAATATGGCCATGGAATTTTTGGAAACTCGCGAACAAAGAAAAATATGGAAGATCGGGCATTGATTTTAAACCGCCGGAGGCATTCAGAATCGGATAAGGAGAAGAAATCGGGATGGACAAGCTTCACAGCATTGTCGGCGGCAAGTCCGGTCATGAGGTGATAGGGTATGATGGAATCAGGCGGATTCTGCCGCAGAAAGAGCCTTTCATTTTCCTTGACAGAGTCCTGGAACTTGACAGGAACAAAAGAATCTTGTGTTTGAAAAATATCTCCGGCAATGATCCATGGTTTTGCGGTCACTTTCCCACCTATGCTGTTCTGCCCGGTGCTCTCGTGTGTGAAGCCATTGCCCAGGCTGCCGTCATTCTTGTCATGAAATCATACCCGCATCTGGACCGCAGAATCGGGATGTTCAGTTCCATCAAAGCAAGGTTTTTGCGGGCGATCGTACCGGGTGATCAACTGCTCATAGAATCGCATCTGGACAAAATATATCTGAATACGCCGGTTCCGAGTGGATTGATTCATGGAGAGGCCAGGGTCAACAACGAGAGGGTTATCGTGGCGCATATGGCTTTCGGGATGGTCGATCAGGAACCAGAAAAGCAAGAGTAAGGAAAAACCCGAGAAAAATCGAAGAGAAGTTCGTCTTTGGTGAATCCTCCGCTACGCCATCGAGGATGCATCGGAGAAACTGCAGAGAATAGATGAAGCCTTTTGACGGCCGAAATATCAGGGTTGTTATAACCGGTTTGGGTGCGATTACCCCCATCGGTATCGGAAAGGAAGAATTCTGGGAAGCCGCGATTCACGGCCAATCAGGGGTCGCCAAAATAAGGAGTTTTGATTGTTCCCTGTTTAAATCGCAGCGTGGCTGCGAAGTAAAAAATTTCAATTACGAAAATTATTCCGTACCAAACGGCAACATTGCGATGGGAAGAGGTTCACAATTCGGTCTTGCCGCCGCAAAGATGGCCTTGGATGATGCGGGGCTGTCAACCGATGAAATTGACGCGAAATCCATAGGTGTTTCAATTGGGACAACTGGAGGAGAGATTCAGATACTTGAGAACATTGTCAATTCCCTTGCTGCGGATCCGGATCGAGATAAATTGGACAAAGGCTTATTTCCATTGTTTCCCTGTAATGTCATTCCCGGAAACATTGCAAGGGCATTCCGTATCAGGGGCCCTCACTTCTTTTTCCCCAATGCGTGTGCCGCGGGCAATTATGCCATCAGCTACGCATCCGATTTAATCAGAATGGGGAAGGCCCGAATCATGATTGCAGGCGGGGTCGATCCGTTTTCCCGGATGGCCTTTACCGGATTCTGTCGATTGAACACTGTATCGGCCGGCGTATGCCGAGCCTTCGATAAAAATAGAAAAGGTCTGATTCTCGGTGAAGGCGCCGGCATGATCGTACTGGAATCCCATGAGCAGGCGATCAAGAGAAAAGCAAGAATATATGCCGAGCTGCTGGGCTATGGTGTCAGCTGTGACAGCTTTCATGTCACCTCTCCAAATCCTGACGGTTCCGGAATGATTGCTGCCATGCGAAGAGCGCTCGACGATGCAGGGCTGACCCCCGGCGATGTGGATTATATAAGCGCTCATGGGACTGGAACCATCATCAACGACAAGGTGGAAACGCTTGCAATCCGGACGTTGTTTAAGGAGCACGCGGAAAAGCTGATGGTCAGCTCTATCAAGGGCATGATAGGGCACACGATGGGCGCGGCGAGCGCGATCGAAGCCGTTATATGCACCCTCGCCGCATACGAGAATATTGTCCCGCCCACAATTCACTACGAAACGAAAGATCCTGAATGCGATCTTGATTACGTTCCCAACGCCATGAGGAAAGCGGTCGTGAATATTGCCATGAGCAACGCCTTTGCTTTTGGCGGCAATAACACCAGTTTGATTATCGGCAAATATGAAGGGTAAGCGGCGCGAGGTGGCTATGAGAATCATCATCAGCGGGATGGGAATAGTATCGGCGATTGGAATGGACGTACCCGCCTACTGGAATAATTTGGTGTCAGGAAAATCGGGGCTCCGTCCCATTACGTTGTTCGACACATCCAAATATCGTTGCAAGCTCGGCTATGAGGTAGTGGATCTCGACCCCCAACAGCTCGGCATCACAAAAGGTGTCAATACGTACGATCGCATTCAGTTGTTTACTTCCGGCGCGGCAAAGCTTGCCTGGGGGGATGCGGGCCTCCATGCCGGTTATTATTCTTCCGAGGATATGGGGGTCGTATTGGGGTCGACTTACGGCTACATTGACAGCGTCAGCAGATTTTACATGGAATCTTTGAGATACAGCCCCGCCTATGTCAGTCCGATCGCGTTCGCCAATACGGTCATGAATGCGCCCGCCGGAAGGATCGCCATCAACTTCAAGATTAAAGGTTTATGTTCCACGATTGCCACCGGCGAGTCATCCGGCCTCGATGCAATCGGGTATGCCTGCGATTTTATCCGCACCGGAAGATGCAGGACCATTCTCGTGGGAGCGGGAAGCGTACTGTGTGAAGGGACATTTATGGGATTCTATTACACACGCCTGCTTTCGGGCAGCAAAGACAAGGAAAGGGAACTATGTTCGCCTTTTGACAAAAATGGAAACGGCCTGATTCTCGGAGAGGGGGCAGCCATGCTGGTACTGGAGGGACTGGAACAGGCCAGACTGAGAGGCGCTCCAATTCTGGCTGAAGTGAAAGGCCTGGGGAGTCAGTTCGCCTGCAACCAGAAAGATCCCGAAGACATCATCCAAAGCCATGCCGCTTCCATGCAAGAGGCGATTGCTTCTTCAAATATCGGGCTCAAGGACATATCACTCATTATCGCCAATGCAAATTCCGATCCGCGCACGGATAATCTGGAAGCGCAGGCCATTAAACGCGTATTCGGTGATAAAGCAAAAGAGATTACGACGACAGCCATCAAATCAGCAACCGGTGAATGCCTCGATGCGTCCGCATTGATGCAGACATTGGCCGGCGTGTGCGCCATCAGGGACGGCAAGGTGCCGCCCATCGTGAATTTAAAGGAACCTATTGAAAGCGACAGAATCAGGTACGCCTATGAGGCTTATGAAAGACCGATCGATGCGGTGTTGATCAATGCCTTCTCGCACTACGGCAAGAGCACCTCCATGGTCATTTCAGCCTGCAATGAGTAAAAAGGACCTCGCGAATTCAGCCGAAACTTAACGAAGCGGCACGGGGGACTCCGGATATGAGCAAGAGAGCAGTCATTACGGGATTGGGGGTTGTCTCTCCCATTGGAATCGGCATCGATGCCTTCTGGCGGGCAGCGACATCCGGGGAATCAGGTATCGGACCGATAACAAAGTTCGACACATCCGAATATAAAGTACATATCGCCGGAGAGGTAAGATCTTTCGAACCCGTCAAGCCGATATACGCACAATATCTTCCACTTCTGGGTGAACAGGCCCAATTCGTACTGAGCGCAACGAGCATGGCCTTAAGGGATGCCGGAGTAACTATCGGAGACTGCGATCCATCCCGAGTGGGTGTGGTCATCGGAAACCTGTATGGAGAACCCCGACTTTTGGAGACGCACGTGCGTACTTCGATCACCGCAGGAATCAAGGGAATAGATCCGGAATCCATCTTCGCATATCCTTATACGGGCTTGTCTTCCATTGTTTCCTCCGAGCATCAAATCAGAGGTCCGAGTGAAACCATCTTCGCTGCGTGCTCAAGCGGAAATATCGCCATCGCCAGGGCGTGTGATCTTATTAAGATGGATGTCGCCGACATCGTCATCGCTGGAGGGGTGGAATCGACAAGCCAGGCCGTGTTCTCCCATTTTCATGAGCTGCGTCTGCTGGCCCCGGAATTGTGTCAGCCGTTTGATAAAAACCGCAAGGGACTCGTCGTTGCGGAGGGGGCCGGTATCGTGGTCATACAGTCGCTGGAGAGCGCACTCCGGCAGGGAAGGAAAATTTATGCCGAGATAGCGGGCTACGGGATGAGCTGTGATGCACATCATCCCTCTTCACCCCACCCGAATGGCGCCGGAATCGCTTCCGCCATGATCGCTGCTCTCAGCGATGCGCAACTCAGGCCGGAGGATATCGGCTATATCAGCGCCCATGGCACTGGAACAAGAATGAACGATAAGATCGAAACACGCGCGATCGAGCAGTTGTTTGAAAACAGGGATGACCTCCTGGTGAGTTCGATCAAATCCATGATCGGTCATTCTATGGGTGCATCGAGCGCCATTGAGGCGATTGCCTGCTGCATGGTGCTGGACGATCAGATTGTTCCTCCAACCATCAACTATTACGATCCCGACCCTGAGTGCGATCTGAACTATGTCCCGAATGAATCGACCGAGGCGTCCGTAAATATATGCATGAATAATTCGCTCGGATTCGGCGGTATTAATGCCTCGGTCATATTAAGAGCGGTCCGCTGAAGACGCGGGAATGGTTCGATTTCATTACTTGCAACAGCGGTCATAATTGTTCGCGAAAAAGAAAATCGAATGGGGCGAAGAGTCGTCATAACCGGAATAGCGGTCTTATCCCCACTGGGCGGAAGTCCAGGCGAATTCCGTGACAAAATCCGGTCGGGCGGTTCAGGAATCAGGGAGATAAATCGCTTCGATACGGACGGTCTTGGCTGCAGGCGGGCAGGCTGTGTGGACGAAGCCAAGCTGTTTGAATCGGCGGGAAAACTGAACAAATATCTCTCGCTAAACACCAAAATGCTGACCGCATCCTGTGAATTGCTCCTTATGGACTCCGGATATTCCGCGAAGGAGTGCCGGGAGGATTCCGTCGGAATGATTATAGGTTCCATGTACGGAAATTATGAAAGATCGACAGAGTACATTTCGAAATTTACAAGGCATGGCCTTGCCGGAATTACTCCAATGGACGGGATCGATGCCGGTCAAAATCCGGCCATGAACTACGCTTCGATCCAAATTAAGGCCACGGGAATTCATAAAATGATTTCTTCGGGAATCTCCTCCGGCCTGGATGCTGTCGGCAGTGCCTATCAGTATATAAAGAACGGAAGGGCCGTTGCGGTCGTTGCCGGAGGGCATGAAAATATTTTTAAAGAAATGATTTATTTCTATGCTGCCAAGGGATTGTTGAGTCAGGCCTCTGGTCGCGCTGATGCGGGGATCAGGCCTTTCGACCAAATGCGTTCCGGGATTCTACTCGGGGAGGGAAGCGCTGTTTTATTCCTGGAGGAATATGAACACGCGGTGAAAAGGAAGGCCAGAATATATGCTGAAATAACTGGATATGCGAATGGCTTTGCCCCACCGAAAGGCAACGGACAATATCAACCGTCGGATCGGCAGCCGGACGTGGTGTCGTACGCGCTTAAAAGCGCCCGCCTGAAACCTGAAAGTATATCTTATATCAATGCATGCGCCAACGGAAGCAGGAGCGGGGATAGGATGGAAGCGGCCCTGATATCAAAGGTTTTTCAGAACTCAAGAAATCGTGTGCCCATCACCTCTATCAAGGGAGCTGTCGGGGAATGTTGCGGGGCTTCGGGAGCGATGCAGTGCATCAGTGCCGTTCATTCCATTGCGGATGGTGTGATCCCGCCCACATTGAATTGCACCGATCCCATCTTCGAAGGCAACTCATCAATCCGCGTCGCCCGTATCAAAATGGAAAAAAACATTGAGAATGTCATGATCAATGCGTTCGATTGCCATGGGTTCAGAAGCTGCCTCATTGTCAGTCATTTTAAAAAATAGCTTTTAATGCACCGATCGCCGCGGCAAAGTCGTTCAGGCAGGTCCTTTCGAGAATAAGAGATAAACATAGGGGAGGATTTCGATGGAAAATAAAGTCGCAATCGTCACCGGCGCATCGAGGGGGATTGGAAGAGCCATAGCACTTGAACTGGCCAGGAGTGGATGCCGCATCGCTTTCAATTATCTGTCGAGCGATGATCAGGCGAACGCCTTGAGCAAAGAAATAAAGGAATTGGGTGCCGAAGCCGTCGGGTATAAAGTCGATATCAAAAATTACGCTGCCGTGAACGAAATGGTCAGGAACATCAAGACTTCTTTCGGAAGCATCGATTTTCTCGTAAACAATGCCGGGATCAATCGCGATACGAGTCTCCTGACCATGACCGAAGAAGACTGGGACGAGGTCATCGGCATCAATCTGAAAGGCGTTTTCAACTGCACACGCTCCGCCATTTACACCATGATGAAACAAAAAAAAGGACGGATTATCAATATAACTTCGATCAGCGGGCTGATCGGACAGCGCGGCCAGGTGAACTACGCCTCATCGAAGGCGGGCATCATCGGATTTACGAAATCCCTGGCCAGAGAAATTGCTCCCTTGAATATGACTGTGAATGCTCTGGCGCTGGGTTACATCGATACGGACATGACGTCCCATCTTTCTGAGATGCAGAAGAAAAAGGCTTATGAAAAAATTCCTCTGGGCCGGTTCGGCTCCGTGCAGGACGTGGCCAGGATAACGGCATTTCTGCTGTCCGATGCCGCTGCTTACATTACCGGCCAGGTCATTGCCGTTGACGGGGGAATTGCTATGTGATGCAAAAGGGGGGGAAGTATGTCGACAAGAGAGAATTGCCCGCAACAGGTGAAAAATCCCTTTAAAGTTCGATCCACCGCGCCGTTGTTTTTCTATCCTATGTTTCATCCAGGCAAGGACATGATGACGCGGGATAAAATAAACTCTTTCATCGGAAACCTGCAGAATCCGTGTGTCCCCTCAAAGAAGGCCGAGATATATGTCCATATCCCCTTTTGCGACAGTTTTTGCCATATGTGTGCGTGTTACAAGACCCATACGCCCCGGGACAAGAGCATCCTGGCCCGGTATGTGGAACTGCTGAGAAGGGAAATGGATTATTACGCGGGTACGCCATATGTACAGGCCCTGGAGATAGAATGCGTGTATTTCGGCGGCGGGACACCTAGCACGCTGACCAGGGAGCTTATCGAAGAGTTGATTACGCACACGAAAAGCCGTTTCAATATCTCAGGGAATAAAGAAATAACGTTCGAAGGAGACGTGAGGACATTAAAGGACCGAGACCGGCTGGAGGCCTTGAGAAGATCCGGGTGCAACAGGGTGAGCTTCGGCGTGCAAACATTGAATAAGACAGCAAGGAAGCTCTCCGGCCTTGTCCCGACCCTGGAGGAAATCAAAGAGTGCATTCATACTCTGAGAGCATATGGCTATAAAATCAATTTCGATTTGATGTTCGGGCTACCCGGGCAAGATATGGACATATGGAAAGAAGATCTGCAGGCCGCTGTTGAACTCGGGGTGGAGGGTATAGACATTTACGAGACGATCGTTTACCCGACTACAAAATTATTCCAGTTGCGCCACAAACGGCCAATGGCCGATGGCGGTCAACGGATGGAAATGCTGAGCTTTGCGATCGAATATCTGGGAACAAACAGCTTTGTGCAGAAGTCCAAAGCCATACATGAGAAGGATGGAAATGAGTTCAAGTTGCTGCAACTGGGTCATGAATCGCCGGATACAGTGGCTATCGGCGATAGTGCCATAGGCTATTTAAACAACTATGCGTACCGAAACGTATCACCGTTAACCGCCTATATGAACCGGGGAAATCATGCTCCGCTTCCATTGCGTCTGGGAATAGAGTTGGACAAAGAAGATTATTATGCGCGCCGGATGCTCATATTGCCCAAAATTCTCAAGATCAGCAAAAGCAAATACAGTGAGGAAATCCGACATTACAGAGATAAAGTAAATGAAATGATCGATATGAATCTGATCGAGGAGGACGCTGAATATCTAAAATTGACGCCACTGGGAAAATTGTGGACGGACAATATCGCTTATGAGTTAATTCCTTCCCGAAAGAGGGGAAGAATGTGGAAAATCATGTATTGAAAGGAATCCAGATGGATTACAGGATAACAGATCAATGTGTGGTCTGCTGGCGATGCATGGATTCATGTCCGAACGGAGCCATTATCGATTGTGAAATACACGTCACGGACAAATATTCGATGCCCGGCGTTACGATCAATGACCTTGAATGCAGTAAATGCGGCCTATGCAAGGAGGTCTGTCCGGTTGATGCGATTGTTGTGAATGAATAACGGCGCAGGAAGCGGCCAATCATCCGGACGGCCGCGAATCTGCTTGGGAGTAACCGATAACAAGAGTGGATGAAGAAGATGCTTGACTCCAGCTATGAAGGGAAGGCTTTAAAGCCGTTTACGTCCCGTATTGAAAGAGAGGATATCAGACAATTCTGCCGGGCCCTGGGGGACGAGAACCCAGTTCACCATAACAGGGATTTGGCGGCAGGCAAAGGATACAAGGACGTTCCCGCCCCGCTCACCTTTTGTACTACCTTGCTGTTCAAGGGTTGTCCCGGACTATGGCAGATATTGCAGGACATCGGACTGGATATCAACAGGATGCTGCATACCAAAGAAGAGTACGAGTTCTTCGGGGTTGTCTATCCCGGCGACCACCTGCAAAGTTCCCTATCGATCGATCTGGTCCATTCCACTGCAACGACCGATATCGTCTCGATCAGGAACAGTGTCACCAGAGATGGGGAGCAGGTTGTTATTGTCAAGACGACATTAATATCCCCCAGGAGGCCAATCGCATGAGTGGACTTCATTATGATGAATTGAATATTCATTGTCCATTGCCGTCCATGCAGAAGGGGCTGCTTACGCAAAGCCAAATATGGCAATATGCGAAGGCATCAGGAGATTCGAACCCGATTCATATCGACGACTCGGCTGCTAAAAACGCCGGATTGGACGGGACAATAGCCCATGGAATGCTGGTCATGGGATTATTGGGCGAAATGATTTCAACTTGGGCCGGCATTCAAAATATAAAGACCTATCGGGTCAGGTTCAAAGGGGTCGCAAAACCGGGTGACATTTTGACCTCTCGTGGAGAGATTGTGAAAAAATATGTGTCAGGCAACGACAAAATCATCGAGTGTAAGGTATTGGTCGAAAATCAGCGCAAGGAGATCATCGTGGATGGATCTGCAGCTATACGGTGTCAAGATTGAAACCGGCAAAGGAGATTTCATGTAAAGAGCCGTTCCGGGCTCAACTTTCACTCCGATTCAGCCGTTCCGTGCGTCCTCTCCGGTGAGCAACGCGTACGTAATCCAATTCCGGATTGCTCGCCGCGCGGGCGATGTTGCCGTCGTAGAAAGGTGAGAAACTCTGCCAGCTCATTGGCGAAGTGATGGCCTCTGCAGGGCACCTCATTTCACAATAAAGACAGAGCAGGCATTTTCGACCCCACTGCGGCCTTCCGTCGCTTCCGGCATGGATATTTCCTGTGGGGCAGATCTCCACACAGAGCCCGCAGCCCGTGCAGTCGGTTTTTTTGACCGCAAAAAACCGCGCGAAGATGTGTCTGACAAGCCACCGATTGAGCGTAAGCCGTTGCAGGCGGTAAATGAAATCCGGAGGCTTGTCTTCGGCCGGCCTGACGTACTCGGCTCCTGCCAGACGTGCAGCCAGCTGGCGACCGAACACTTCGGAATTCGTCCGGTCTGCTTGGACTGGGTGACCGGGTGAAAAAAGGTATCCTTTCTTCAGGTAGCCTAAAAAATAGTCTGCTCCCCGACTGCGGAAGTAGCCTAACTCCCTCATTTTCTTGTGCATCAACACTCTCCTCACAGATGTTCCGGCGTTGCCGGGATAAGTCCCGTAGGTGATAAATACGAATGCCGGCAGGCCGGGGAGATCCGGCAGACCGCCCAGGTAGTCCCATATAATAAATGGTGGCTGAAAATAATAGACGGGAAAGCCGATTCCCAGAAGATCGGAACCGGCAAGATCCGGCGGTGCATGATTGATTAAATTGTACAGCTCGACGTCGCGACCGAAGTTCCTCAGGCCGGTTGCAATGGATTCGGCGACTTGAGCGGTGGCCCCGCCTTGAGAGAAATACACAATCCGGCTTTTGGTCATGGGGTCTCCACATCGAAGTTTGCAAAAATTCATTTTGGCAATAGCCCACAGGCTGTGTTGGCCAGCGGTTCATTGCTTGCAAAATAGGTTTTACACTACCCTGCTGAATTGCCCATTCCGTGTGAATCCATGCATAACCATGTTCATTTTATCGATTTAAATACGAGAACACTATTATTGCCTCCGGGCGAGAGAGAATGTGAAATTGCGACATCTACTCTCAATTCTCTAGCTTTCCCGGTAATAAGATTCAGATCGCACAGTGGGTCCGGCGTGACGCAATTGATCGTAGGAGGTGCAATCTGCTTCTGAATAGCCAGGCAGCAGACGGCGGCGTTGAATGCGCCTGAGGCGCCAAACGTATGGCCGATCGCCGGCTTTATGGAACTGATGGGAATTTCTTGAGCTGATTCCGGGTAGGACCTCTGTATTGCCCGGCACTCATATAAATCGCCTGGAATCGTCCCGTTCCCTTCTGCGCAGATATAATCGACCTCATTTGGACCGGTGTCGCCATCTTCTAATGCCAGCAGGATCGCATCCCCTGCCCCTTCGCCGGTCGTGGAATATTCTCCCATCGACCAGGCGCTGTTGGTAGCGCCGTAACCGGCTACTTCGGCATAAATCCGGGCATTTCTCTTAAGGGCGGTTTCATATCTTTCCAGGACGAGAATGCAGGTCCCCTCACCCGGAACCAATCCCTTTCGGTTTGCATCGAAAGGCCTGCATACTTCGCTTGCCTGGGCGGCGGAGGGCTCGTGATCCTTCTCAACCTGGAAAGTACCGTAAATCCATCTATTCAACTCCTCTCCGCCTCCCGCCAATATGATGTCTGCCTTTCCGCCCTGGATGTATTCACATGCCCATCCTATCGAATCGGAGCCTGAGCAGAAACCGTTTACAATTGCACTGCAGAGGCCCTTGATGCCAAGCTCGAGATTTATCTGGCTTGCTGGTGAATGGGCGGCAATATTCTGGAACAGCATGGGGCTGACTTTTTTCATTTCATCTTCCGCCATCGCCCTTTCGAATGAAGCGAGACTCTCCCAGCCTGAATACATCGTCCCAAAAACGATCCCAATTCTGGTACTATTTTGAGCATTGATTTCGAGTCTCGCATCCTTTGCCGCCAGAGAGGAACCCGCAAGGGTAAATCTCGTTATCCTGTCGATAAATTTGATATACTTCCGGTTCGTATGATCCTTCAGATCAAATGGCGTGACCTCACCTGCATTATGGAATTTGAATTCGGATGTATCGAAGCACCTGACCCGCTTGATTCCCGATTCCCCCCGGATGACGGTATCCCAAAAAGCATCCTTGCCGCAACCCGCGGCGGATACCATGCCCAAACCTGTAACGACCACGCGAGGCCGCCCCATACTTGCCCCCCAAGATGCGGAACTCAGGATGATCAAATGTCTGAATCCGGGAAGTAAATCCCGGTTGGATGGTAAGAGATGACTCTACAGCGTCGAATATTTTTTTACGATCAGCGAAGCGTTATTTCCTCCAAAGGCATACGAATTGGACATGGCCACCCGGACGGTTTTTTCTATCGCCGCATTGGGTACATAGTCGAGATCACATTCCGGATCGGGCTGCTGGTAGTTGATCGTGGGAGGAATTATCCCTCTCTCCAGTATAAGCGCGCAGGCCGCGAGTTCGATTGCGCCCGATGCCCCGAAAGTGTGACCCAGGGTGGATTTGATCGAACTCATAGGAATTTCGTAAGCCCTGTTGCCGAAGACGCTTTTGGAGGCTGTTGTCTCCATCTTATCGTTTAATGGAGTACCCGTTCCGTGGGCGCTGATGTAATCGACATCATCAATAGACACGCCGGCATCGTCCAGAGCGGCTCTCATGGACAGCGAAGCTCCCTGTCCGCTTATATCCGGGGCCGTCATGTGATAGGCGTCGCAACTGAGCCCATACCCGGCAACCTCCCCGTATATATGGGCATTTCTGGCAATTGCCTGATCGAGGGATTCCAGAATGATTACCGCGGCCCCTTCCGATATCAATAGCCCATCCCGGTTTTTATCGAACGGCCGGCACATGCCGCTCGCCAGAGATCGCGTATTGCTGAAGCCGCACATCACGGTCTCGCTTATTGTTTCCGAGCCTCCGGCCATCATGAAATCGGCCTTTCCCCGGCGAATCAGCTCGAAAGACTCCCCTACGGCATATGTTCCGGCGGCGCAGGCATTGACAAAAAGAGCGGTTCTGCCCCTGCAGCCATATTTGATGGCGAGATAATCGGTTATGGTTTCAGGTCGGTATTTGATGATATCGGTGTATTGGATTGATCTGAAGCCTTCTTGCACCCATTTCTTACAATAAGAGGCATTATTGGCCGCGGTACTTGTGCCCAGGATGATGCCCGATCTTTTGCCGTCATTCGGCCCGCCGGGAAGTTTCGCGTCGTCAAGGGCCATTCTCGCGGCTGCGATGGAAAAATGAGTGACTCTGTCCAAAATCTCGATTTCTTCGGCCGTCAGGTATTCGGCAGGATTGAAATCCTGAATTTCCCCTCCCATCGATGTATGGTAATGTGAAGTATCGAACCCGCGAATGTTTTTAATTCCGGACTTTCCTGCAATTAAAGCATCCCAGAAGAGTTCCTTGCCGATCCCTATGGGCGTTACCAGACCAAGTCCGGTGATCGCAACTCTTCTTTTCATACGCTCCTTCTCTCATGTCGCTCCGGGCGATATGCGCCTCGGTCTGCTAGGAAGGAAAGGCAACATTTTCAACCAGGATTTCACAGCGCTCATCGCCGTCTTTCAAACACTTGAGCAGTTTTTCTCTAACTT
Source organism: Desulfobacteraceae bacterium (assembly GCA_003599575.1). Taxonomy (GTDB): domain Bacteria; phylum Desulfobacterota; class Desulfobacteria; order Desulfobacterales; family Desulfosarcinaceae; genus Desulfatitalea. The sequence goes on from QZKV01000190.1 coordinate 45,700, forward strand.
CGACACCCATCGCATGGTACCATCCCGAACGCAATCCGAAGCACCCGCACTGATAATCCTTCTGCGCCCCGATGCTGCGTAATTTCGTGTTCGCATAGCATTGCTGGACGACGCCCAGACCGGCTGAATGCTCCGGGGTTTCGTACCAGTAATCCATGTAGTCTTTGGTCACGAATGTTTCCATTGCCAGGGTGACCATCATTATGAATTCATCCCGGTTCCGCGGTTGTTGCAATCCCAGCGCCTTCATCAAACGGTGCATTTCCACGCTTCCTACGGCCTGGGCCACCTGAAGATTGATCTTGTTGGCCACTTCCCATCCGGCATGCATCACCATGGACATCATCCAATGCGAATCGCAGGTCCAGCGGCTTTTGGCGATCATTTCGCGCCTGGCATCATCGGGAATCGTGCCCAGCTTGGCCCTTGCCGTTTCGATCAACTGGGTATCCATTTTAATAATCCTTTCATTATTATTGTGGATATCTCAATCCAGGTTAAAACGAAAATCGATTTCGCATTTGCCCTGGTCACGCATCAAACAACCGGTAAATTCAGGAACCATTTCATACTTCACGCCCAGACCGTTGAGCCAGCCTTTGATTCTGACAACGATTCCGCATTGGTAGATGTCCGCCATGGCAAATTTTTTGACACCCTCATAGGCGAAGCACTCGTGGAAACCGCCCCGAAAGACGTTGTTCTCAGGAAAACCGTAATGGATCTTCATGAATTCAGGCAGAATCAATCGGTAGACGGAGTCGATAATTTCCCTTAATTCATCGAAGGTCTTTACCGGCTGGTCCACCCTGCCCATCAGTTTCAAAATCCGCTTTATCTCGATAGCTGACATCGATGCCACGGCATCCTTGTTGATCTTGTTTGCACGCTCGGGTCCCAGTTCCTGCAGACAGTGGTAGTACCACATGGCATCATGAGTCATCCAGCCTTTAGAGAAAAATTCTCTAATCCCCTTCTTGTCCAGAGCATCTAAGATCTCCATGGGCGTCCTCCCAAGGTGTTGGTTTTGAAAACTCTCAAAAAGTCATCAATGGCTCACGACTTAAAGCCGGGGCCGCGTAAAATAATATGACATCGTCAAAAATCAAATTGCCAAAAAGCAACACACAATTTATGAGACACGGCACTAGTTTAATATCCGCTTGATTTCGACAGCGCTCATGGAGGCGGCATCCTGGTTCAGCTTGTTCGCCCGGTCCGGTGCCACCTGCAGGCTGTGGTAATACCACATGGCATCATGGGTCATCCAACTTTGACGGCCTCGTAAAAAGTCGAAATACTGCTCTTATCGTCATTCCGGCGAAAGCCGGAATCAGTGAAATCAAGATCTTCTGGACCCCGGCCTGCGCCGGGGTGACGGTTTTGAGGACTTTTTACGAGTTCATCAACTTTTGCAGAAAAACTCTTTGATGTTCTGTTTCGACAAAGATCGCATAAGGTCCAATGCGACACCTTCTTATCGTAAATTGGGGGGGTTAAGGGTGCCGGATGTCTCGCATGAAGGTCGGCTGTTTTTTTGGCGGTCGATTTTCGCAAAAAACGGCCTCAATTCCCTGTATTGTAAAAACATGTCAATGCTGACCTTCAAATCCGCGTGCCAATATTCGGAAAGGATGTCCCTTTCTTCATTCAGAGAAATGTTCATGGTTTGATTTTCTCCACCTGAATCGCTTTTAGTTTAGTGCGTTGATACCAATGATGAATTAAACCGGAATAAAACTTCGATTAATCCCGATTTTGGGGCGGTTGGCTGATAATCCAACTGCTCGGAGGGGATAGGGCCGTGTTGAAGGTGGATCAATACAGTTTCATACGACCAGCTTACCAAATCATTTCATGGGTGCTCGGATGGGTTGACAAGTGTTAAAAGCCCGGTTTCGGGTGGGCCCAAAGACGTATGTCCCGGATCGATGATCGGCATTTTCTAAAATTTGGCCCCTAACGAGACAGAATTCCTTTTATGCAAAATCGGCGGGAGATCCCGGTCAAGGACGTTGAGGCACTATGTGACCTCGTTGGGGAATATACGGGACTCTCTTTTTGAACTCTGAAAGCCGGATTACGAATTGTGGGGCAGCCATTATAGCTGTGGGAAGCCGAATATAAAGGCGTCTCCACTATCCTATCCCTGCGGGGTTTTCATTTTTATTGACAGATTCTGCAAGTTGTTCCAGATCTTGACAGACAGATAAACCCTTTGCGGGCAAAAAAATACCCGGCCGACCGGTCGGGAAAGGGGCGTCGAAATCGGCTGATTTTTTCGCTGGAACGCAGCCCCCGAACTTCCTGATCCGTCGTTTTTCAAGAACCAGTGGTTCAGCTAATGGATACGGACAATAAAATTGTCACCTTGAAAACCAAGCTGCGCGTTCCGAACCTCCCGGACACCATAACTCGCAAGTGCCTGGACACATTATTAATAGAGATAAAAACCAAAAAAGTGGGGATCGTTGTCGCCGGAGCGGGGTATGGAAAGACGACCCTGGTGGCCCAGGCCTGCCAAAAATTGAAAGCCGACATCGTCTGGTACAGGCTGAGCGCATTTGACGCCGACTTTGTCACCTTTATCAATTATCTCATCGCCGGCATAAAACTGTATTATCCCGATTTCGGACAAACCACGCAACGGCGGATTGAGGCCGCTCAAAACATCAGGGAAAAAGAATCCATTTTAATCTTCCTGTTGAAAGAGATTGAAGGGGCGGTAAAAAATGATCTCGTTATTGTTCTGGATGATCTGCACCTTGTCCAGGACAATCCGGAGATCAGTGAAACCCTTGCCTTTCTCATCAAAAATCTGCCGCCGCCGGTACACCTTGTCCTCATCAGCCGCAAAATGCCAGATTTTCATCTTTCCATCCACGTGGCCCGGAGAGAAACCTTTTTAATCGATGAAACAACGCTGGCCTTCGATACCCGGGAGATCGGGGATTTTTATAAAAAATTATTCTCCATTTCGTTGCCGCGAAAGATCGCCGAGATCCTGCGGGTCAAAACCGAGGGGTGGGTTTCCGGTTTAATTCTCTTTCATCACTCTTTTCAGATCGGCGCTTCGGAGGCGCTCGAGGCCCGTTTGGAACAACTCGGGGGCGCCAGCAAGACGATTTACTCCTTTCTGGAGGAAAATGTTTACATGATGCTGCCGGGTGATATCCAGGCCTTTGTGCTGAAAACATCCATTCTGTCGCGCCTGGACACCTCGTTCTGCAACAGGTTCCTTGGAATAAAAAATGCCGGGGAAACGCTTTCGAAGCTGGAGAAAATGCATCTTTTCACATTCCCTTTTGACGAACAAAGGGAGTCCTGGCATTATCATCATCTTTTTCAGGATTTCCTGCGAACCAAATTGGGACACGAGCTTGGAAAGACGCAATTGTCCCGGCTGCATGCCCTGGCCGCAGAAATCTGGGAAGCATTCGAAGAGCCGGAAGAGGCGTTGAACCATTACTTCGAGGCGGACCTTTACCGGCAGGTGTGCCGGATCCTGAGCCGCCTGGGGCAGTGGTTTATAAGCGGGGGGAGAATCAACCTTTATTTTTCCTATTTCAACAGGATTGCCGATGAATTCAAAGAAAAAGAGCCTTGGCTTTATTATACCTGCGGCCGTGCCTTGGAACTGCACGGTAAAAACCGGGAGGCGTGCCGGGCCTTCAAACGGGCCAAAGGTTTGTTCGCCAAACAGGGCATACGAAAAGGAGCCGGCCTGGCCCTGAATCGCCTGGCCTCTTTTTACTATGTTACGGGCGATTTTCAGAAAGCCGAAGAGATACTCAAGGAGATCGTAACCGATTTTCGCAATATGCCCCGCCTGTATGCCAATGCGCTCGGAAACCTTATCTTTGTCACCTCTCACCTGTTAAAACTGGAAGCGTCGGACCAATATCTCGAAGCAGCCGTGTGCTTGCTGAAAGATATGACCGACAGCGACCTGAAGTCCTGGATATACCTGAATTACGGGTTTAGATATTTTACTTCGGGTGACCTGGCGGAAGCCATCGGCTATGGCGAAAAAGGCCTCGGTATGTGCGAGGCTTCGGCCAATGACGACTTGCGCTCCTACGGCTACCATCTCCTGTCCATATCCCATTATTTCCTGGGCAATTTTATGGAAGGGCTTGAACTGGCCCTTAAAGGCATCCGCTTGGGAGAGGAGAAAGGTTTCAGGGGAACAAACCATGTCTGGCACCTGATCAATGCCTGCTGTTGTTTGTCTGCTGCAGGCGACATCACCAGGGCCGTTGAATACGGGCAGGCCGGACTGAACAGATGCCGGGAGATCGAAAGCCACTGGAGCGAGGCTTGGGCCTGCTTCTCCCTCCGGATTGCCTACCAGAAAGCCGGAAACATGGAAAAGGCCGAAAGATACGTCCGGGCGGCCGTTGCCGCGCTGGAAACCCTGTCACTGCCGGGTGATGAAGGGGTGATGGAAGGTGCTCTGGCTTCGATCTTGTTGGAACAGGGTAAAACGGAGGGGGTTGAAACCCTCCTTTTAAGCGCCGAGGAAAAACTGGAGGGCTCGAAACTGAACCTGAGCCGTATCTATCTGTTCCTGGCCAGGTATTATTGGCTAACGCGGGATCGGCCCCAGGCCGCGAACAAGTTGTCCTCCGGTTTGGAGTTGAGTGAGAAGTTCAATTTCGATTACTGGATAGTAGAAGAGAAGCACTGGATTGTGCCGCTGCTGGCGGATTTATACTCCAAAGGCCGTTTCAGGGATTATCTGAACAAATTGTTTCCCAAGTTGGGGCTGGCGGGCATAGCGGAATTGAATCGCCTGAACCGCGGCAACGGCGTGCAAATTCTGAAAAAGGCTCCTTCGGCCGGGCTGCGGGTATACTGTTTCGGAAAATTCAGGCTTTACCGGGGAGATGAAGAGATCCCGGCGGAACACTGGAAAAGCGAAAAGGCCAAATTGCTTTTCAAATATCTGGTTTATCACTACAATAAAGGCTATCTGGCAAAAGACATGCTCATGGAATTGCTCTGGCCGGATTCCGATCCCGAGAAAAGCCGCAAACGCCTGCATGTCGCCTTGACCGCTGTTCGAAAAATCCTCGAGCCCCAAAAGACCGGGAGCGCAGGCTCGGCCTATCTTCTGAGAAAAGGGGATGGTTACCGGTTGGACCTGGGCGCCAACGGTTTTACAGATATCGTCGCGTTCGAATCGCAACTGGAGATGGCCGGCAAGGTCGAGGATGCCAGCAAGGCGCTTGCGCATTACCTGCGGGCTGAAACCCTTTACAAAGGGGATCTTTTTCAGGAGGATCCCTACCAGGAGTGGTGTGCGGCAGCAAGTTCACTGTATAGAGAAAAGTATCTGTATATTTTGCGCTTTTTATTATCGTTTTTTGCATCCAAAAGCGAGCCGGCAAAGGTCATTGAATATGCCTGGAAATACCTGGCCATCGATGAATTTGGCGAGGATGTTTACCGGTTGCTCATGAAAAACTACCACCAGATCGGCCACCGATCGCAGGTGAAAAAAACCTTTGAAAAGGCCAAGCAAAGGCTGGAAAAAGAACTTGCCTGCCCGTTGGCCGAAGAAACTGAAAAACTGTACAAAAATTTGATGTCCGCCTGATGGGCCCGCTTTTTCCGTGAATCTTACGAATAAAAACCGTCGATTCTGCGGCTGCCCTGCTGGCGGATGAGGCCGACATATGCCCCCGATTCAGTTGAATCGAATTCATAGTCAAAATAATCCCTGGTGACGAATGTTTCCATTTCCATGGCCATAGCCACCATCGTCATAAAACCTTCGACGTTGCTCGGCTTTGCTGATGAACACGAATCCGAAGCGGGATTGTTGGAGATGTGCAAAAACGGCCATCCGCAAAGATGGCCGTTGTCGATCGAGATCTTTTTCTATTAATTACTTCGCTCGCTTTTTAAGCTCCTCGTCCCGCAACTCCTTGCGCAGCACCTTGCCCACGTTGGTCTTGGGCAGCTCCTTGCGGAATTCGATTTCGGTCGGCCATTTGTATTTGGCCAGCTTGTCCTCGCAGTAGGCGATCATCTCCTCCTGGGTGGCGGTCACGTCTTCCTTGAGCACGATGAACACTTTGACCGACTCGCCGCGGGTCGGATGGGGGATGCCGATGGCCGTGGCTTCGACGACCTTGGGGTGCTCGAAGTAGATCTCCTCGATATCCCTGGGGTAGATATTGTAGCCGCCCGAGATGACCATGTCTTTTTTGCGATCGATGATGTAAAAATAGCCGTCTTCGTCCATTTTGGCGATATCACCGGTATGCAGCCAGCCGTCGGCCAGCGCTTCGGCGGTGGCTTCGGGACGGTTCAGATAGCCTCTCATCACCTGGGGGCCCCGGATCAGCAACTCACCCGTTTCTCCCACCGGCACATCGGTCTTGCCGTCGTTGAGGTCTACAATGCGGCCTTCGGTGTCGCAAATGGGAATACCGATACTGCCCACTTTGCGCAGACTGCCTTCCCCGCAGGGATTGATGTGGGTCACGGGCGAGCTTTCCGTCAGACCATATCCCTCAACGATGATCCCCTTGGTGCGTTCTTCGAATTCCCTGATCACTTCCACGGGCAGCGGCGCGCTGCCCGAAAACATGTTGTCGATGGAACTCATGTCGACGCTGCCGACCTCGGGGTGTTGCAGGATACCGATATACATGGTGGGGACCAGGGCGGCGAAGCTGGGTTTGGTCTTTTTGATGGCTTCGATCAACTGGGGCGGTTGCGGCTTGGGGACCATGATAATGCCCCAGCCGTAATAAACCGCCAAGTTCATTACGCCGGTCAAGCCGAACACATGGAAGAAGGGCAGCGCGCCCATCGTGGTGTTGTCGTGATCGACATGCGGAAACCAGGCCGCCACCTGCTGGACGTTCTTGCTCAAATTGCCGTGGGTTAAAATAGCTCCCTTGCTGACGCCGGTGGTGCCGCCGGTATACTGGTACATGGCCACATCTTCAAAGGTTAACTTGACAGCCGGATATTGCGGGGGCGTTTTGGCAATCAAGTCTTTCCAGCGGTACACCTCCTCGGCCGGTTTGACCACCGCCGCAAGACCTTGCTTCTTGGCGACCAGCGGAAACAGCAGATTTTTGGGGAAGGGCAGATAGTCGCCGATGCTGGTTATCACGATCTGCTTGACCTTGGTGCGGGGACGCAGATCGATCATGCGATTGGCCAGGAGATCGACCGTGATGAGCACTTTTGACCCCGAGTCATTGAGTTGGTGGTGCAATTCCCGGTCGGAGTAAAGGGGATTGTTCATCACCGCAATGGCGCCGAGGCGATGGATCGCATAGTAGGCCGCCACACAGGGAATGACGTTGGGCAGCAGGATGGCCACGGCATCGCCTTTGCGGATGCCGAAGCCATGCAAACATGCGGCGAAGCGGCCCACCATGTCCTTGAGCTGTTTGTAGGTGAGTTTGAAGCCCTGAAAGTTGAGCGCCATTTTATTGGGGAAGCGGGCGGCCGTGCGGTCGAGGAAATCGGGCAGACATAAATCTTCATATTTGGGGACCTCCGGCACGCCGGGTTGGTAGTGTTTCAACCACGGTTTATCACTATAGGTCACATTCTGCGTCACGGGGAGCCTCCTTTTTAATAAGATGGATGAGGATGGTCATGGTGGATACTGGTAGAACCGTTGCGCTTTTTGTGCTAAGCGGAAAGACGTCCAGGAACGCCGCATAGGCTCCCTTAGGGCTCAAATTGTTATCTTGTCAAGAAATATTACAAATCCGCCTGAAGGGAACACGGCGGCTGTCCGGCAAGGAGAATCAACGGCGCTGCATGGACCTATAACGGGCTTCCCACCCGGTTTTGGATTACTTTTTTGCTTGACAGAAATAATTCATTGTTAGTAGTGAATGAATCCTCATTCATTTAGGTGATCTCGGCATTTTCAAAGGAGAAGAAAAGCAACATGGACCTCGCTTTAATACCACCGGCAAGCGGCACATTTTTGTTCATCCCCGCGTTCATCTTTTATACGTTGATTCCCGTCGCCGGCATAACGTTGTTTACATACATGATCGTTATGCGCTTGAAACCGATCGTCCTGGCGCAGCCGGACAAGCCGATCGGCCAGATTCCGGAGCGTTTGATCCTGCTGCTCAAGATGTGGCTGCTGCAGTGGCGGCAACCGCGCTATATGCTTGCCGGCGTTTTGCACATTCTGTTGTTTGCCGGCTTTCTTATTTTGGGTCTGCGCTCGCTGGAGCTGATGTTCGTCGGTATCAAGCCCGGATTCAGTATTATGGGCGACAGCGCGGTCGGACAGATCTATGCCGTGTTGCGCTCCTATGCCGCCACCTGGGTTCTGGCGGTAGCCCTGATCGCCATGTACCGGCGCGCGATCAGCAAGCCCGCCCGCTATGCCGTACCGGCCAAATACGGCAAGCCGCACACGGCCGAAGCCGTCTTCGTGTTGGGCATGATCTGTACGCTGATGCTGATGGAAGGGTTGTTCGAAGGCAGCCTGGTGGCCGCCCAAGTACAGCAAGGCATGCCGCATCACGTTTTGCCGCCGTTGACCCTGGCCTGGTTTTTCCAGTTGGTGTTGTCTTCCGCCTCCCAAAACGTGCTTCAATGGCTCCATTCGGCCTCTTACTTCGTGCATGATGTGACGTTTTTCACGTTCCTTTGCTTCCTGCCGTTGGGCAAACACTTCCATGTGATCACGTCTCTGTTCAACGTCTTTTTGATGCGCACGCAGCGCGGCAACATCAAGCCGGTACGGTACGGCGTCAGCAACGATCAATTGGATGAACTGGAAACCTTCGGCGTTAAAAAGCTGGAGGATTTCACCTGGCGGCATATCCTGCACTTTTATTCGTGCGTGGATTGCGGCCGCTGTTCGGACAACTGCCCCGCCAACGCCGTGGGCCGTCCCCTATCCCCGCGCTTCATCTCCATCAAGGGCCGCAACCTGATATTTGCCAAATACCCGCTGTGGGGGCCCTCCAAAGCCAACGGCGATGCGTTGATCGGCACCACCTACGCGGAAGATGAAATCTGGTCCTGCACCACGTGCGGCGCCTGCGAGCAGGAATGTCCGGTCGGCAACGAATACATCGACAAGATCGTGGATCTGCGGCGCGGCATGGTCGATGAGGGCATGGTGCCCCAGTCGTTGCAAAAACCGCTCAGTGCCATCGAAAAACGCGGCAATCCCTGGGGCAAAATGGAGAAGAAGCGCGCCGAATGGACCAAGGCGTTGGACGGCGAAGTGGAGGTCAAGGTGCTTGCGGCCGGTGACAAGGCCGAAGTGCTCTATTTCGTGGACAGCATCACCTCGTTTGACGATCGCATGCAGTCCATCGGCAAAGCCACGGCCACCCTTTTGCATCGGTCCGGAGCCGATTTCGGCATCCTGGGCAAAGACGAAAAGGACAGCGGCCATGAGGTGCGCCGTTTTGGCGAGGAGATGTTGTTCCAGTCGCTGCGCGAGCACAACACCGAGCTGATCAAGGAATCCGGCGCGACCCGGATTGTGACCGCCGACCCGCATGCCTTGAATGCGCTTAAGAACGATTACGAAGGTCTGCCGCCCGTGGAGCATATCAGCCAGTTCCTGGCCAGACAGGTCCGCAACGGCAGCCTGCGTTTCAAGCCCGTTGAGAACGGCGACAAGGTTTACACCTATCATGATCCGTGCTACCTGGGACGCCACAACGGCATCTATGACGATCCGCGTAAGGTTTTGGATGCGGTTCCGGGACTTCGCCGGGTGGACATGCTGCGCTGCAAGGACCGCTCGTTTTGCTGCGGCGGCGGCGGGCTGATGCTGTTCTATGAACCCGAGGAAGAACAACGCATGGGCGTGCTGCGCGTCAAGATGGCCGCCGAAGCCGGGGCCAACGTCATCGTGACCGCCTGTCCCTTCTGTTTGGTCAACATGGAAGATGCCATCAAAACGGCCGGGCTGGAAGGCAAGATGGAAGCCATCGATTTGTCCGAGCTGATGGCCGCCCAGCTCGCCGATTAATCTCAAGCCGCGCCCGATACGGTATCGGGTGCGGGTGCGACAGGATAAAGCAGATGCCCTAAAAGGAGAAGGGCTCGGACTTTTCCATGGGACTTTGGGATGGATCATGGAAAAAACCGACCCCTGCCGCAGGCTGGACATCGTCTCCCGCAGGATGAGCGCTCCGCGGCATCGACCACATATAATAGGTGTGAGATTTTGAAGGAACCATTTAGCGATCAGGGAGGAGCAAACATGGAGATTTTGGTATGCGTGAAAAGAGTTCCGGATACCGCCGAGAATGAAATTGCGATCAAGCGCGACGGGACCGACATCGAACGGGACGACCTGGTCTATTCGGTCAATGAGTGGGACAACTACGCCGTGGAAGAAGCCATCCAGATCCGCGACAAGGCCGGCGGATCGGTCACCGTGGTGACTGTGGGCGACAGTGAGTCCGAAGAGGTGTTGCGCCGTGAAATGGCAATGGGGGCCGACAAGGGCCTCCTGCTGTCCGACGCCGCCTTTGAAGGCTCGGATGGACGCGGCATTGCCGCCGTTTTGAAAGCCGCCGTCGAGAAAGGCAAATACGACCTGGTTCTCACCGGTGCGCTGGCCGATGACGGCGCTGGCCAGGTGGGCGGCATGCTCGCCGCCCTGCTGGATTGGCCGTATGCTTCGGTGGTCAACAAAATCGAAATCGGCGGCGGCAAGACCATCAAAGTCGGGCGCGAAATCGAGGGCGGCAATCAGGAGATGAACGAGATCGAGCTCCCCTGCGTGCTTTCCATTCAAACCGGCATCAATGAACCGCGTTATGTGGGCATTCGCGGCATCCGCAAAGTGGCCTCCGTCGAAATTCCGGCCCTTTCGGCCGGTGACCTGGGCCTCGCCGCCAATGCCGTCGGCGCAGGCGCGGCCCGCGTCCGGCGTGTGGACTACTTCACTCCGCAAATGGGCGCCGGTGCTGAAATACTCGAGGGCAGCATCGAAGAAAAAATTGATAAACTGATTGAACTCTTGAAGGCCAAAGGAGGGTTGAAATAATGGCTCAGATATTTGCCTATATCGTCCATAAGGGTGGCGCAGTCGATGATACGGCCGCCGAATTGGCCGTAGCGGCCCGCAAAATAGACGCATCCGCGCAGGTGACGGCCATTGTGGTCGGATCGGGCAGCCAATTGGATGCAGCCTGCCAGGGCGCGGCCAAGCTCTATCCGCAAGTATGGAAATTCAACAGCGACGCTTTGGCCTATCCCAATGCCGAAATGATCCGCAAACTCCTGACCAAAATGGTGCCCGCCGATGCCATCGTCCTGATTCCCCACGACACCTTCGGCATGGATCTGGGACCCGGCTTGTCGATTAAAATGGATTCAGCCTATGCGGCCGATGTGGCCGGCATAGACGGCGTGGACGGCAATACCCTGAAAATCGTGCGCCAGGAATTCGCCGGCATGGCGCATGCGCACCTGGCGGTGGATATCTCCAAAGGCGCTGTCCTGACGCTGCGTCCGGGGGCTTTCCAGGCCGAGAAAGGCGCGGCCGGAGCGGGCAGCGTGACCGACAAATCGGGTGAAGCCGGGGATCTGTCCGCCAAACGCCGTTACCTGGAGACGCTCGAAGCCGAAGTCGGCGATGTGGATATCACCAAAGCGGACGTACTGGTGTCCGTCGGCCGCGGCATCGAAGAGCAGGACAATATCGCGATTGCCGAACAGCTGGCCGAAGCCATGGGTGCGGTGGTCAGTTGCTCCCGGCCGATCGTGGATGCCAAGTGGCTTGAAAAATCCCGCCAGGTGGGTACCTCCGGGAAAACCGTCAAGCCAAAAGTCTACTTGGCAATGGGCATCAGCGGCTCGTTCCAGCATCTGGGCGGCATCAAGGGCTCGCCCTTTATCGTGGCCGTCAACAAGAACCCCAAGGCGCCCATTTTCCAGATAGCCGATATCGGCATCGTGGAAGATATCCTTGAGTTCATGCCCGCGCTGACGGAGAAGCTCTCCGGATAGGCTTGCAGATCCTTGGTTTGCATTTTTCCAACCGGCAAGTCGCGGCGAGCGCCGCTGCTTGCCGGCTTTTTATTGCGCGCTGCGGATATCGAAGGAAGCTGGAGCTTCCCGGGACGGGTTCCCAACCCGGAGCTTGGTAACCAGCGGAAAGTGGCGCTGAGGGTTCGCGTTGCGCGGGGCGGCCCCTTGCGGGCGCCGGCCGCGTGGCCATTATTGTGGCATGCCAATTCGCAAGGTCAGTCTTGCCCTGGTCGGGGCATTGATCCTCTTGTCGGCCCTTCTCCTGGGCGGCGCATCGGTGTACCTGAACAGCGCGGCCTTTCGCCGGCTTCTGGTGGAGCGCATTGACCAGGCCATCGCCGGCCACATTCACATCAGGGATCTTGACCTGTCCCTGTTCACCGGAAAGTTGACTTTGTCGGGCGTGGAACTGTCCGGCGCCGACCGGCAGGCCATCGCCGGCATAGGCACGCTGCACCTGCGCGTTTTCTGGCCGGCCCTGGCCTGGCGAAGCGTGGATGTCACTCGCATCGTCCTGGAAAAAGTGCAACTGGACCTGATCGCCGACGCCCGGGATCGCATGAACCTGAGCGAAGCGTTGGCTACCTCCGCCCGGGAGGAGACCAACGGCGGCAACGGGCGCCTCTGGCAAGTAGCCGTGGGCGATTTGCGATTGCGTGACGGGCAGATTGCCTACCATCACCAGGTCAAGGGGTGGACCGGCCGCCTGACCAATCTGGAAGCCTCCGGCAGCGGCAATCTGAAGCAGCGCCGCGGGCAGCTCAGGCTCAGCGCCGAAGCGCTGAACCTGCAGGCACCCGGTTTGGCTGAAAACCTGCGTTCCATCACCCTTGATATCAGCTACCGCGAGGGCGCGGATCGTCCGGTGACGGTCGCTATTCGGTCCGCCGAGAGCAGCCTGTCGGCCAAGGCCCGGGTGGAACGAATCAATGGCAGCGTGCGGGTGGCGCTGTCATCCGGCCTGGACCTTTCCCTGGCGCAAATACGTCCGTGGCTGCCCCAGGCGCCCGTCATGAGCGGGCGGATCACGGGAAACCTCGACGTGACAGGCCTTCTGGTCGACCCTCGCGTGACCGTCCGGCTGCAGCTTGCTGACGGCCGTGTGGAAGGCGTCCCCATCGGAGAGGCCGTGTTGGAGGCCCGCATGGATCAGCGCCAGGTGGATATCAAGAGGCTCGATATCCGCAGCTCCATGGGCGACCTGGACCTGTCCGGGTCCATCGATCTGCGCCCCGTTTTTCCGGACTCTTTCCAATCCGCGGCCGCCGGCCTGGAGACCCTGGAGTATGTCCTGGATCTCGACGGCCGCCGGATGACACCGGGACAGATGCCGCGCCTCGCCTTTCCCTGGGGCGGGATCTGGCAAACCCGATTGCATGTGCAGGGAACCGGCCTTTCCCCCGCCCGATCGAACGGCACGGGCCGGATCGTCCTGCAGGCTGAAGAAATTCGGGCCTCTCCGGCCGGTCGGGCTGCCGCGGCCGGCTTGTCCGCCCAAGTCCAGTGGGCGGAGGGTACCCTCCGCATCGTGCAGGGGCAAGCCCGCTTGGGTGGGCATGAACTGACCGGCAACGGGCAGGTTGTTCCCGCGCGGAAGCAATTCGAGGTTGAAGCGACCGTGCGCTCACCCCAGTTGGCCGATCTGGGCGCCCTTTTGGGGATCGATCTGCCCGGCGGCAAAGGCACGCTCAAGCTCAACGGCCGGGGGAGTGTCGCCAAACCAACGGTGCATGCCGTGCTGCTGGCGCACGATCTCGCCCTCGATCCCTGGCGCTTCGGCCAACTGCTCGTGGAAGCCGATCTGGGCGCGGACGGTGTGGTGCGTTTTCCCCGCCTGGTATTGGAAAACAGCGGCAGCTACCTGGAAGGCAAGGGAAGTTTGCATCTGCTGCGGGCGGACGGCGCCTTGCACGATGACCTGGGCCTGGACCTGCGCTTTGATCTCGATCCTTTGGAAATGTCCGATTTTTCAGCCGCCCCGCTCGGCGGCAATCTTCTGCTGACCGGTCGCCTGCACGTCGGCGGCAGCCTACGCCAACCGACCGCCGAACTGAATCTGGCGCCCAGTCCCCTCAACTGGGGCAAGGCCGCCGGCCGGGCCCAAGGCACCGCCCGCTGGGAGGCCGGCCGATTGACCGTTGCGCCCCTGACCTTTTCCAACGAGCGCTCGGCGGTGACCCTGCGCGGCGCCGTGCTGTGGCGCGATCCAGGCGGACAATGGACTTCCGACCCCCGCGTGCAAGCCGATCTGAAAGCCGCCCGGATTTTCCTGCAGGACTTTCTGCCCGATATCAAAGGCGCGCTCTCTTTCCAGGCCGCCGTGGAGGGCCGCATCTCGGGTCTGAAAGGCAAATTCCAGGCCGAGGGCAGCGATCTGGATACGGGCGTGCAGAAATTTTCATCTGTGCGCCTCAACGGCCGGTTGGCCGATGACACGGTCTACGCCGATCATGTGGCGGTCAGCCTCGCGCCCGGGCAGACCATTGAAGGCAAGGGCTGGTACGCTTTCGATCAACGCTTCCAGGCCCAGCTCAGCGGCGACGATATCGCCCTGCGGCATATCGATGCGCTGCAGCCGTCCGATTATCTGCAAGGCCGTCTGAAGCTGAACCTTACCGCCGAGGGAAGCCTGGCGAATCCTCAGGCGGCCGTTCGCCTGCAGGTGCGCAGCCCCCGCATCGGGGATCAGGCCTGGGATGACTTCCATGTCCGGTTCGATTTGCGGGATCGGCAGCTGGCAATGGACGCCGATCTGAATTTCGACCTGGCCGCGCATTACCGCCTGGACAGCGGCGATTTCGATTTCTCGGCGGTTTTCGCAAATACCGATGTCGGGCCCTACCTGGCGCTGCTGGCGGGGAAACACTGGAGCGGGAAACTGTCCGGAAAAATTGAGGCGGCCGGAAACGTCAAGGAGCCCGAGAGCATCGATGCGCACCTTGTGTTGACCCAGGCCGCCATTGCCCACCGGGCGGTCCATTTGCTGCAAATGGACCGCCTTGAGGCCCATATGACCAAGGGTAGCGTGAGCCTGCCGGCCACACGGCTGGCCTTGATGCAAAACGGGGAACTGGTTATTGCCGCGGGCGGGCATTTCAAACGGGATTTTGCGGTTAATGTGCAGGGCCGTTTGCCCCTGGCCGCGCTGGCGCCCTTTGCCGAGCGCATCGCTGATCCGGCCGGCCACATCCGCATCGCGGCGCAGGGCCAAGGCCCCCTGAACCGGATGCAGTGGCGCGGCGAGGTGGCGCTGGTGCGGATTGGACTGCTATGGGCGGATTGGGATCAAGCCATCCGCGATGTCAATGGCAGCGTGCGCATCAGTCCTGAACAGGTGATCGTGGATGATCTTTCCGGCATGCTGGACAGCGGGCGCTTTCGTATAGACGGCCGATTGCAGCTGGCTGATTGGCGGCCCACCCAGGGGCAGTTGAGCTTGAAAGCCCAGGCGTTGCCGGTGCATCAGCCCGGTACCATGGACCTGCTGCTCGGCGCGGACCTGGTGCTCAAAGGCAATCCCCGCCAATCCCTGCTGGAAGGCGAGGTCTCATTACTTGAGGGCGACTACTACAAGAACGTGAAATTCGACCTGCTCTCTGCGGTCACCAGGGCCCGGCGCTCCCAACCGGCGCCCCGCACCTGGTCGCCGCCGCAATGGCTGAGCGCAGTCGCACTGAATGTCACCGTCAATTCACGTTATCCGCTGCTGGTGGACAACAATGTGGCCCGCATGCAAGTCGCACCCGATTTCAAAATCGGCGGCACGGCCGCGAAACCGGTGATTACCGGCCGCGCCCGGGTGACCGAAGGCGAACTCTTTTTCCGCGGCAAGACGTTTGCGGTCAAGAGGGGCGTGGTGGATTTCCTCAATCCCTACAAGATAGAACCGACCGTGGACATTGCGGCCGAAGCTCAAATCCGCAGATGGACAGTGACCCTGACCGCCACTGGGACGCCCGACAGGCTGGCCGTCGAATTGAGCTCCGATCCACCCGAGTCCGACAGCAATATTCTTTCCCTGATCCTGTTGGGCCGCACCAGTGCCGAATTGTCCAAGGGCGGGGGCGGCGCAACGACGGAACAGATGCTGGCGAGCCTGGTGGACTCGGCCTGGGGCGAAGATCTCAAAGAGCGTGCCGGCGTGGATATCCTGGAGGTGGAAACCGGCGCCCAGGATGAAGGCCAGAATCCGGAGCGCATCCAGGTCACCGTGGGCAAGCAGTTGAGCCAGCGGTTCACCGTCAAATACTCGGTGGAAGCGGCCGGAGGCGAGACCATTCAGCGGGCCACTTCCGAATACCGGCTGCTGGAGCATATTCTGGCCAGCGGTTTTCAGGATACCAGCGGAACCTACGGCGGTGAACTGCTGTTTCGGATCGAATTCAGGTAGAGAACCGTAGGGGATCGAATTCGCGATTGCCAAGACCGGCTGACATCGTATACTCGTACGCATTCAGGTACCCGAAACTTAATGACCGCGAACATGCTTTTGTTCCTGTTTGGGTAGGATGGGATGGCACCGACGCGCAGAGCTTCCATACCGATTTACGTTTGCGACCCCCAGCATAATCAATAAGGCACTTATGACGCAATATCGGCTCAAGTGGGTGCACTGCATGCTCATTTCGGCCCTGCTCTGCATTGCGGATACCGGTTCCGCCCAGCCGGCCGGAGAGGCCGGCAAATGGAACGGCAGTTTCGCCGCCATTGCCGAAATCGACATCCGCATCCACGATACGTATCCCGGAGGCCCCGATTGGAAGGCTTTGGCGCGCGCGCTCATCGATCTGGAACCGGGTGATACGGTGAGTTCCGATCGTTTGGAAGAGATTGAAAGAGCCCTTGCGCCCCTTGCGCAGGTTCAAACGGATACCGCGCTTCGGCCGGACGGATTGCAGCTCATCTTCCAACTGACCCCCCACGGGCGGATCAAGACCATCGATATGGATGGCAATTACCCTTTATTTGAAAGGGAGGTGCGCAACGCCATGACCGTGGCCGCGGGCGATGTCTTCAGGACCGCGGACATGCCGGAACAGCGAGCCCTCATCATCCAGCACTACCGTGATGAAGGCTACATCGATCCTCAGGTGCACATTGACTGGAAGCGGGAACCAAAGGACGGCCACTACGATCTGCAGGTCAAGATCGATAAAGGCGCCTATTACGCGCTGGACGAGGTGCGCCTGAAAGGCAACCAGTCCATCGGCGATGCAGCCCTGAAAGCCAGGATGGCCATCTGGCGCCGGGCCCTGTTCGGCTTAAGGGCGACGCGCATTACCAAGCAGCGGCTTGAGCAAGATGTGCGCAGGCTGACCGGCTACTACCGCGCCCAAGGCTATGCCGATGTGGTGATCGAGGCCGACACGACCGCCCGCGGCCCGCGCGACCGCCGGGTCACCTGTGAGCTGCATATCCAGGAGGGGCCTCGGTACATCATCCATTTGGAGGGCAACCGGTTTTTCTCGGATCGTAAATTGAGCCGCGATCTGGTGCTGTTCGAGGTCGGCAACCGGGGCAACATCGGCCTGCGGCGGTCCGTCAACCAGATTCGCCGCCGCTATTTGCAGGCCGGATTCGCCGAGGTCCGGGTGCGCTGGCGTGAATCCCCGCCCGCGCAGGATTCGCAGGCCCTGCGGGAGATCAGCATCGAAATCGAGGAAGGCCGGCGCCACATTGTCGAGGAGGTCAGGATCCAGGGCAATGACCGCTTCGATGAGAAGACCATCCGGGGTCAGATGCTGACCCGCGTCCCGGGTGTATTGCGCAAGGGCGCCTACCTATCCGAAGTGCTGCAGGAAGATGTGGCCGCCATTCAGGCGCTGTATCACAACGAGGGCTTTTTGAACGTCCGCGTGAGCGAAAACGTCAGCGTCGATCCGCAAAGCGCCAAAGTCACCGTGGCCATTCAGATCGCCGAAGGGCCGCAAACCCGCGTGGCGGAAATCAGCCTGGCAGGAGATCTGCCGGTCCCGGAGGCGCGTCTGCGGCAGGATTTTCAATTGAAGAGCGGGGAGCCGTACGTGCCCTTCGCCCTTCAGGAAGATGAAGAAGCCCTGGCGGCCCGCATCTCTCCCTTGGGCTACCCTCATGTTGAGGTCGCGGGGGAGGCCCGTCTTTCCGGCGATCGCAGGCAAGCCGACATCCGTTACAGCGTCGCGCCGGGACCCCACGTGCAGGTCGGTCAGCTTTTTGTTGTCGGCAACTTCAAGACCCGCCCCGGGTTCATGCGGCGCGAGATGGGGCTTGAGACGGGCGATGATTTTGCGCTGCAGGAAATTCTGGAGGGGCAGCGCAAATTGCGCAATCTGGATATTTTCGAATCGGTGCAGGTCCACAGTATCGGCTTGAAGGAAAAGCAGGACACCGTTCATCTGCTGGTCCGCGCCGTGGAGAAGGAGCCCTACTACTTTCTGGCCGGAGGAGGATATCAATCCGACAAGGGGTTCTACGGCCGCACCCGGCTGGGAGATCACAATTTCACGGGCACTGCCAAGGATATCTGGCTGAGCGCTGCGCTCAGCCAGGTGGACTACCGTGCGGATGCCGGTATCAGCGAGCCCCGGCTGTTCGGCTCATCCATCCGAGCCGATACGGCCGTCTTCATCGAACGCAACGAACAGTTCAACCAGGATTTCGGCACCGATGTGCTCGGCATCCGGCTCAATTTTTCGCGCGCTTGGGGGCCGCATGTCTCCACGGGACTGGGGCTGCGTTACGAGCGAAGGGAACAATTCATCCGCGAGGAGACGACCGCAACGACCGCCGCCGATCCCGAGGCATTGGAGCCGCGTTCCATCGTGGTGGCGACCCCCGCGGTGCTGTTTGATAACCGCGCTTCTTTCATCCGCCCGCGCCGCGGCCAGTTGATCAGTGCGGCTGTGGACATTTCCAAAGGCTTGGACAACACCCTGGATGATTTTTTCAAATACCGCATCGAGGCGCGTTCTTATTATACGCGGTTCGAACGCATCACCCTGGCCGGCCGGGTCTGGGTGGGGTACCTGCAACCGTACGGCGGCGACGAACCGCCCCTGGATCAACTCTTTTTCCTGGGAGGCACGAGCACCGTGCGCGGGTTTGAGGAGAACCTGCTGCGCTTCGATGCCGAGGGCAATCCGATCGGCGGGCGACTGGCGATCGCAGCCGGGATCGAGGCCCGCATCGATATCGGGCGCAACTTCGAACTGATC
>QZKV01000119.1 GCA_003599575.1 Desulfobacteraceae bacterium
GCAAACCCTTCAAGGCCGTGCAGACCGGCGGGCCCTCGGGCGGATGCATTCCCTACAAGCTCAAGGACACCCCCGTGGACTTCGACTCGCTGACCGCGGCCGGCTCAATGATGGGTTCGGGCGCCATGATCGTCATGGACGACAGCGACTGCGTGGTGGACGTGGGGCGTTATTTTCTGCATTTTCTGGAAGAAGAGTCGTGCGGCAAATGCCTGCCCTGCCGTTTGGGCCTGACGCGATTGCGCGAAATTCTGGACAACTTCTCTAAAGGCATTGGATCCGAGCAAGACATCGCCGACCTGACCAGTCTCTCGCAGGCCATCCAGGACGGCGCACTCTGCGCCCTGGGCGCCAGCGCTCCCAATCCCGTGCTGACCACCATACGCTATTTCAAAGAGGAGTATTTGGCGCATGTCCGGGACCATAAATGCCCGGCCGGTGTGTGCAAAGATCTGATCACCTATACTATTGATGCGGAGCTTTGTACCGGCTGTATGAGTTGCGCCCGGCAATGCCCGGCCCAGTGCATCACCGGCAAGAAGAAAGCGACGCACACCATCGACGCCGCAAAATGCCTGCGTTGCGGCATTTGCAAGGAAACCTGCAAGTTCGACGCCGTAAAGATTTCTTAATCATAGGAGATGCGATCGATGATCACATTCAACATAAACGACCAGGAAGTAAACGCGCGGCCGGGATGGACGGTGCTTGAGACCGCCCGCGAATACGGCATCGACATACCCACTTTATGCTTTCACCCTGCCGTGAGCGCCAGCGGCGCCTGCCGGCTGTGCATGGTTGAGCTGCGCGACGGCACGCGGTCCAAACTGGTGGCCTCGTGCATCTACCCGGTAGCCGAGGGATTACAGATCTATACGCAAACCGGGCGCGTCCGGAATGTCCGGCGTTGGGTGTTCGAAATGCTCTTGGCCGCCTGCCCGGCCAGCCCTGAAATTGCAGGAATGGCCGCCCGGTACGGCGTTGAACGCACGCGCTTCAAAATCCACGATCCCCAGCAGACCTGCATGGTTTGCGGCCTTTGCGCCCGGGTATGCGAGGAGGTGGTGGGGCTTTCGGCCATCGCCATAATGGATCGCGGCGTACACAAGCGTGTGGGGGCGCCTTTTGCCAAACCCACGGATGTCTGCGTGGCCTGCGGCAGCTGCGTGACCATCTGCCCCACCGGGGCCATGCAGAAACTCTTCGATTCGGTGCGGGGCGAACCTGTGACGGCATTGACACAGCTGGTCTAGTTTCGTTGATTCGTCAAATTCATCATTCGTTAACTTGAAACGACCACGACCTTGGCCCATCGAATCGACGCATCCGATGAACCAACAATGGACGAATCAACCAGTTAACGAAGCAGGGAGGGAACCATGAGCGCATATGCAAAAACCGGCGTTTTTCTCTGCCAGTGCGGAGACAAAATCGCTTCATTGGTCGATTTAGAAAAACTACAGGCCGCAATAGGCCATGAACCGGACGTGGCGCATTGCGAAACGCTGGCTTACCCATGCCTCAAACCGGGCATCGAGCACATCACACAATTAACGGCGAATAAGGGACTGAACCGCATCATCGTGGCCGGCTGCGAAGAGCGCCTGATGGCGGCCAAACTGGAGGATCAGCTGCGCTCGATGGAATTGCTCAAAGGGCAAATCCAAATGGTCAACCTGCGCGGCCATGTGGCCACCGTTTCGGACCTGCCCCCCGAGCAAAAGGCCGACAAAGCCGCCAAACTGATCAGCGCGGCGGTCGCCGAGATGGCCGCCCTTAAGCCTACCCATCTGACACGGGCCATGCTCAAAGGGCCGGTCATGATCGTGGGCAACGGGATCGCCTCTTATTCCGCCGCGGCCGAACTGGCCCGCCAGAAGGTGGATTACTTGCTGGCCGTACCATGCGCCAATGCGGATACAGTCATCGCCCAACTTCACCAGACCTACCCGGGGGAGCACGAATACCACGCCCGGCTGAAAAAAACGGTTGCAGAAGCATTGCAAAGCCCTCATGCAACTTTGCTGATCGGGCACACACTCAGCATGCTGTCCGGTGTAACCGGCAGCTACAATCTGACCTTCAGCAATGCTCGCGGAGAACAGGTCAAATTCACCGCCGGAGCCATCATCGCCTGCCTGGATGCTCATTTCGCCGAGCCCCGGCCGGAATTCGGCCATGACGGGAAAACGGTGCTGATGCCCTCCGAAATGGAAGCGCATTTCCTGCAGTCCGGCGTTCCCAAAGGCACGGTGGTGTTCTGGATCAGGGACTATGAAATCGGCCAGTCGGAATTTGCCCCCCTGTCGGCCAAAAGTGCCTGGCAAATGGCCGCACATATCCGCCAATGCGCCCCCTCCTCCACCGCCATTATTCTGTACAACCAGCAGATGGAGGTGCCCCTGACCGCGGCCGAACGCGCCCTGAACCGCAAACTGAACATCTTATGGATCCCGTATGACAAGGCGCTGCGTCCCGCCGTACAGGACGGTTTTCTGACCTTCTGCAATCTGGCCGATCATGTCGAACACGAACTGAAGTGGGACTATCTGGTACTTTCCCCCGAGCGGACCGTAGCGGGTGAAACATTGCAGGTCGCCCGCATTCTGGGTCTCGTGCACAAAGAAGGCCGTTTTCTGACCGGCCATCACGCGCGTGTGCGCCCCGAGATGGTCGGCCGGGAGGAGACGTATCTCGCCGGCAGCGCGCGTTTCCCGTGCAGCCTGCACGACGCCCTGGCGCAAGGAAAGCGGGCAGCCGCAAAAACGACCGAGATGTTCCGCAAATCAGCCGGGGGAGACCTGTTCGTACCCCGCGTGGTGTGCGTGGTGGACCCGCAAAAATGCATCGGCTGCGGCCAGTGCCAGGAGCTGTGTGACTGCGGTGGCATTGGCGTCGAAGAAGGCCCCGGCGGCGGTTTGCCGCGCGTGGTCGATCCCATGGTATGCACCGGCGGCGGCACCTGCGCGGCGGCCTGCCCCTACCATGCCCTGGTACTGCAGAACAACAGCAACGACCAGCGCGAAGCCCGCGTGGCCGCTCTGGCCCGCCTCCTGGGTCCGGACGAGTGCATGGCTTTTGTATGCAGCTGGGGCGGACTGCCGGCGGCCGACATCGCCGGCAAGCAAGGCCTGCAATACGATCCGCGCATCTACCTGCTGGGCGTGCCTTGTGTGGGGCAGATCGATGCCTGCGCCATGGCACGTGCCTTGAAAGAGGGGGCTCCCGGTTTGCTGCTGGTCGGATGCCTGCCCGAAACGTGTCATCACTCCTACGGCCTGGACCATGCCTGGAGCCGCGTCAATGCCATTAAAAAACTGCTCTCCTTGAGCGGTTTCGATCGGCAGCGCATCGCGCTCGCGCATGCCGATCTGAACCACCCACAGGATTTCGTGCGCACGGTGGAGAGCTTTACGCGCATGATCGCCGCCATGGGCCCCATGATCAGGAGTCAAGCGGATAAAAGCAAGCTGGATGCCATGTATCATCTGATCAGAGACAACACGCGGGTACGCCATCTACTGTCGGCCGGCCTGCGCCGTCCGGGAGAAAAAACCTACCGCGGCGACCAGCGCCACGCCCTGGAATATGACCGGGATTTCTCAGCGGTGCTGGCCGAAGAATTTCTGCAGCAACGGCTTTTGCTTCTGATGAGATCGGCCCGGGGGCCTTTCAATTTGAATCAACTGACCGGCCGGTTGAACGAAGACCCCCACCAGGTGGCGACTTGCCTGTGGGACATGGTCCAAAGCGGACTGGTCGATTTCGCGCATATAAATAGAGAAGCGGTTTATTCATTGAGCAGCTGATCTGCCTCGGTATGCAAGTGAAACAGCCGTGGTCGACACGAGCCGGCATCAGCTTTGCGTCCATAGTGGACAACGCGAGAAAATATCCCGGCTGGACTTTTCGCCTCAGGGCAAGGAGCGCAACCTTGTTTAACAAAATACTCTTCGCAACGACGGCTTCTCCGACCTGTGACGACGCCGCCAAAGTGGCTTTCGATCTGGCCAAACAGTATGACACTGTTTTTTTTATCTTCCATGTATTCGGAATCCCGACAAGAGGGGCCAGCCCTTTTGTTACCGATGTGCGCACAGGCCGAGAAGAAGCCCTGGATGAGGATTACGCCGCCTGGGTCAAAGAGGAGATGAAAAACACTTACGCCGCCCGCCTCAAAGGCATGCCCAGGGCCGTCATCGATTGCTCTGCCGGAGCGCCGGCCACTGAAATTTTGCGCAAAGCATGGAAAGAGAATGCAGACCTGATCGTTATGGGTGCACCTACCTGCCGGCAAGACGTGGGCGCCTACCGCAATCGGCAAATTGTGGGCAGCACCATGCAGCGTGTGGCCCGCGGGGCGTTCTGTCCCGTGTTGATCGTGAGCCGGGCGTGCGACACATGCTTTGGGGACTTCCAAAAGATTGTGTTGGCAACCGATTTTTCACGCGCTTCGATGGCTGCCTTCAAGTTCGCCTGCCGCACGGCAAAGCATATCGGCTGCAGGCTTTCTTTGTTCCATGCCATTGATCTTTCCCCAACGCGCATTGGACAAACCCTCAGCCGGGAGCAAATCGAGCAGCGCATCGCCGGGGCCCGTTTTCGCATGCAGGCAGCGTATGTAGCGCACATGAATGGATTTGATAACTTCGAAATTGAAGTGCGCGAAGGAATCCCCTATGTGGAAATCTTGAAATTCGCACGCGAAAAGAGCGCTGCCTTGATCGTCATGGCCCACCACACCCAAGCGGTCGATCCGGAGAAAGCGCTCGCGGGCAGCACGCTCGAGCAGGTGGCGCTGCGCTCGGCCTGTCCGGTGGTCAGTGTCAATCGGGCGGCCAAAATTCAACCTCCCGACGCAAGCCAGGCAAGGATCGCTGCGGAGGCTGTGCGGTGAACGGTCGGGATTGGCGTAGATCCGCAAAATGCCGTCTTTGCCCTGCTGACGCGGACGGGTGGGTTGGGCCGGTCATCCGTGCATCGGTCCAATGGTAGACAAAAGAGGCCCCATCTGCGCCGGCGTCCATTTGCTGATGGCGGTTTTGGCTCGCAGGTCAACGATCCGAGGCTCGCCTTTTTTACATCTCCGGTCGACCTCTTCCCCGGTTTAAAAAAGTCAAACAAACCCTATGGGAAATAGTATACAAAAATGGTATGGTATCGACGCCATCGGCGCACTGGCTCAATTTTGTTGTTGCAACCCCTTGGTTCTTCTTGGTAAGAGCGCCCGGTTTAACCATTGATTTCATTCAAATTGATAAGGATCTGCCGATATGAAAAGGGGGAAAAGTCTGCTGCTCGGGGTCTGTATATTAGCGTTTCCCATGGTTATCGCATACAGTTCCAGTCTTAATGGGTCAGGGCAGACCTTGGGGGTTTCATCCGGGGCAAGGGCGGACGTCATTATCATCGATGCAATGAGCGCTTTCGGCAGGCTTGAAAAACCACCCGTTGAATTCCTGCACGATGCCCACACCAGGGCTCTGGCCAAAACAAACCAGGACTGCACCGCCTGCCATGTCACCGACAATGATCGTATTTCTCTGAAATTCAAACGTATCAAGGATACGGACCGCACGGCGGTCATGAACATCTATCATAAGGAATGCATCTCCTGTCATGGAGAGATGAGGCTTGCGCGTCAAAAAACCGGTCCGGTCGAATGCGTTGGATGCCATACCGAAAAGGCTCGCTTCCTTTCCGCGCGACAGCCCATGGGGTTCGATAAATCCCTGCACTTTCGGCATTCAGAGGCACAGGACAAAAAATGTGCACAATGCCACCATGCATATGACGAACGGACAAAAAAGCTGTTTTACGCCAAAGACAAAGAGGAAACCTGCCGCTATTGCCATAAGTCCGAAACAAAGGAGAACCTGATCTCGATGCGATTGGCGTCCCATTTGGCCTGCATCGATTGTCACCGCAAGACACAGGCGCAAAATCCAAACACCGGCCCCCTTGAATGTACAGGGTGCCACGATTTGACCGCTCAGCGGAAGATCAAAAAAATCGCTTCCGTTCCGAGACTGCAGGGCCGACAGCCCGACAGTGTTCTGCTCAAAAGGGCTCAAAAAAACAGTCCGGCCGATAACGAGAGCTTAAACAGGATGCATTTTGTTCCTTTCGATCACAAGGCGCACGAGACCTATACCGATACCTGCCGCGGCTGCCACCATGAAACCCTCAAAGCCTGCAACGAGTGTCATACCCTTGCCGGAACAAAGCAGGGCAAGGGAGTCAATCTTGAAAAAGCCATGCACCAGGTGGACACGGGAAGGAGCTGCCGGGGCTGCCATCTTTTGCAGCAGAATGAGAAAAACTGTGCCGGCTGCCATGTTTTCATGAGCGCAGGCCTGGAAAATAAAGAAAGTTCATGCAGCCCATGCCACATGCAGCCGGTTCTCGAAAACGGGCCGGCATCGGCTCCGGAGCAAGAAAAAGCTCTGGCGGCGCAAATGCTGCACTCAAGAACGCCGGTCACCGGCACGTATGACCAGGAGGATATTCCTGACGCGATCGTCCTAAAAAGTCTATCCAATCAGTATGAGGGGGTCGATTTCCCGCATCGCCGGATTGTCAACGCGCTTGCCGGCAGCATCAAGGAGAGCAAACTTGCGGCCTATTTCCACACCCGGCAAGGCACAATGTGCCAGGGATGTCATCATAACAGCCCTGTTTCCAAAAAGCCGCCGGGTTGCGCAAGTTGTCACGCCAAACCGTTTGATGCGGAAAACCCTCTGAAGCCTGGATTGGTGGGGGCCTATCATCTGCAATGCATGGGCTGCCATAAAGAGATGGGTATCGAAAAGCCCGCAGGATGCACCGATTGTCATAAAGAGAAATCAAGATAAGTCGGATGTAAGTTGAGGTGTTTGATATGTCCTTGTCACGAAGAAGATTTTTGGGGTGGATCGGCGCGGCAGGCGCAGCAGCAGGGTCCACCGCGGGCAAATCGGCCTATGCCGGCGGCAATAAGCATTTTGAAGGCTATCCGGAGAGTTTTGGTGTTTTGCATGACATTTCCCGGTGCGTGGGATGCCGGAACTGCGAGGCCGCCTGCAGACAGGTCAATGATCTTCCTGTGCCGGACCGGCCTTTTACGGATCTTGCCGTATTGGATCAGGAACGCCGAACAACGGAAAAGGCTTATACGGTCGTCAATAAATATGCCTTTTCCGGCAGGGCGGCCCCGACATTCAGAAAAATCCAGTGCAATCACTGCCTTGAACCGGCCTGCGCATCGGCATGCTTCGTGAAGGCTCTCCAAAAAACGCCCACCGGCGCCGTCACCTATGATCCCAGTGTTTGCGTGGGATGCCGCTATTGCATGATCGCCTGCCCCTTTGGGATCCCGGCGTATGAATACCATGAAGTGCTGACGCCGCGCATCATGAAATGCACCATGTGCTATCCCCGGATATCCCAGGGACAACTCCCCGGATGTGTCGAGGCCTGTCCGATGGAGGCCCTGACTTGGGGGAAACGCGAGGATTTGATCAAACTGGCTCGTGAACGGATTCGCCAGCATCCGGGAAGATATGTGGATCACATCTACGGCGAGACCGAAATGGGCGGCACCAGCTGGCTGTATATCTCGAGCATTCCTTTTTCAGAGATCGGAATGCGCGAAGACCTCGGCGTGACGCCGGCTCCCGAGTTGACCTCCGGAGCTCTTGCTGCGGTTCCGATCGTTGCAGGTTTGTGGCCTGTCCTTTTGGTGGGCATATACGCCATATCCAAACGCAAGGAGATCATTTTCCAGCAGGAGCTTGAGGCCGTCAAAGAAGCCGCCCACTCCCGGCCCAAGGAGGTGTCTGATGTCTGAAACGGCTTACCGGGTCGCCAAACCATGGGTCACCCCTTTTAACGTCGTTGCCGGAACCATTATCATCATCGGCATCGTTATCTCCATCCTGAGGTTTACGGGCGGGTTGGGAGCCGTCACCAATCTCTCCCACGACAACCCGTGGGGGTTGTGGATCGGCTTTGATCTGCTCGTAGGCGTCGCCCTTGCGGCAGGAGGGTATGTTACATCGGCGGCCGTCTATCTTTTCGGGATGAAAAAGTACCACGCCGCCGTCCGGCCGGCGGTGTTGACGGGGTTTCTCGGTTACGCCCTGGTTGTTTTCGCCCTGAATTATGATGTGGGCAGGCCCTGGCGCCTTCCCTATCCCTTTGTCGTGCGGCAGGGAACGACCTCCCTTCTTTTTGAAGTGGGCGCATGCGTTGCGCTCTACCTGACGGTTTTATTTCTGGAATTTGTACCGGCTGCGCTGGAGTGGCTGGGCTTGAAAAGATTGCGCGAACTCATTGTCAAATTGACGCTGGCATTGACCATACTGGGCGTTGTGCTTTCGACACTGCACCAGTCCTCTCTGGGGGCCCTTTTCCTGATCGCGCCCTCAAAACTTCACCCCCTGTGGTATTCTCCCTATTTGCCGGTCTACTTTTTTGTATCGAGCATTGCTGCGGGCTTATCCATGGTCATTTTCGAAAGCGCTCTTTCCCATCGTTATTTAACCATGATCAAAATGGACCAGGCGCATCTCAGTGAAAAGGAAGATGTGGCGCTGGGCTTCGGCAAGGCCGCATCCCTGGTTCTGGCGGGCTATTTCATCATCAAGATAATGGGGGTCGCCGCAGGAAACCACTGGCACCTGCTGGGAACCTCATATGGATACTGGTTTCTTGCTGAAGTCATCGGCTTTATTGCGTTACCCTCGTTTTTATATGCCACCGGGGTTCGGAACAAGGATTTGGCGCTGATCAAATGGACTTCCGCATGGACCGTCATCGGCATTGTGGTCAATCGCCTGAACGTAAGTCTGATCGCATTCAACTGGCAGCTTCCGGCCGCCAAAAAGTATTTTCCGCACTGGATGGAAATAGCACTTTCGATTTTTATCGTAACCCTGGGCATCGTTGTTTTCAGGTTTATCGTCACCCGCATGCCCATTTTTTATGAACATCCGGAGTATAAGGATGCCCACTGACGCTGCTGATAAAAAACCGAAGGAGTGACTTTTTAATGGAAACCATTTTTTATACCTATCAGGATTTTTATACCCATACCAAGGCCATTTCCTATCTCCTGATGATTGCTGCTCTGATTGGTATTGCTTTCTTCTGGAAATTTCTTTCCGCAAAGGATGATAAAAAAGAGACGGTGCATTATAACAGGCTGACTAAGGAAAGCTGACACATGTTTCACACTATCTTGCTGTATATCGCCTTGGCGCTCTTTGGAATCGGGCTCATTTACAAGGTCGCCGGCTGGTTTCGTTTCAGCATCGGTATCCACGACCCGAGCATAACGACATCGGTAAGGATTCTGGACGCCTTACAGGGGTGGATAGCGGTTCTGTCCGGTCCAAAGCTCTTGACGCTTATCAGGGTGTTTATCACCGATGTGCTCTTTCAGAATCACATCCGCAAGCAGGACGTGTCGCGCTGGGCCATGCATATGCTGATCAATGCAGGTTTTGCGTTCCTGCTGTTCATGCACGCCCTTGATAAAATCATAACGACTTCGCTCTTCGAGAAGTACTACCTGGCGGTCAATCCATACCTGCTTGTCTCCGGAAGTATGGTGATTGCCGGCATCGCCATAGCCGTCTATCGCCGTCTGGTCGCGAAAGCGCCGCACCTTAAAACCAATTCCATGGATGCCTATCTCCTCATCCTGCTGGCCGTCATCTTGCTCTCAGGCTTTGTCTTGGAATCCACCAAACTCACCTCTTACACCCACTATCAGAAGATCTGGGATATTCATTTCCTGGCCTGTCTGGTGGGTCTGGCCTATTTGCCGTTCAGCAAGATGTTCCATATACTGGCCACCCCGGTAAGTCTGCTGACCAATGCCGTCATGGATAAAGACTCCGGCCCGGCCAATATCAAGACCCGCCAGGTGATGGAACTGGATGCCTGCATGCATTGCGGGAACTGCAGCAAGCGATGCTCTGTCGCGGTTGCTTCCGACATCATCGGAAACGTCAATATCCTGCCGTCGGAAAGAATGGCATTTCTCAAGGAGTATATTAAACGCAATGAGATCGACGCGCAGGGGCTTGCGGCGATCCAGCAGGGGATCTACCTGTGCACCAACTGTGACCGATGCACGGTGATATGCCCCGCGGGTATCAATCTGCGGGAGCTGTGGTTTAATGTCCGTGAAGAAGTGATTCAAAGGGGGCATCCTGTTTCCCTGATGCTGACGCCTTTTTCTTTCTTCCGGGGGCTTAATCGGCAGAACCTGGATCACGAGCAGTATGACCAGCCATTGCGTAAAGCTCAAAAAGCCGTAAGCGCACCGTTCGAACTCCTGGGCAAACCGGATGCCACGGTCCGGCTTACCCGGGCCAACAGCGAGTTTAAAAAAACAGCCGGTCTTTCCGGCCGGACCGGCACCTATTCTTTTTGCTTCAGCTGTGAAAATTGTTCGACCGTGTGTCCTGTGGTCGGTGCCCATGAAGACCCGCAACAAGCGCTCGACCTGCTGCCGCATCAGATCGTGCGCTCCATGGGCCTGGGTCTCAAAGACCTGGCCATGGGGTCTCGGATGCTGTGGTATTGTTTGACCTGCTATCAATGCCAGGAGCACTGTCCCCAGGGTGTAAAGGTGACCGATATTTTCTATGAGCTCAAAAACCTTGCCGCAACGGAGGCAAGCTGTTCTTCAGCCCGAAACGGTTCTGCTGCACGCGCGGATGGATAGGATGCGATGATGAAATTTGCTTTGTTTCTTGGATGTAACATTCCGGTCAGAGTGCCGCAATATGAGCTTTCCGCCAGAGCCGTACTCGATAAGCTCGGCGTGAAGATCGCGGATAATCCTGAATTTAAATGCTGCGGCTATCCAATTCGGAATATCGACCAAAAGACTTTTCTGGTGATGGCCGCCCGCAACCTTGCACTGGCGGAAAAACAGGGTTCAGACCTGCTGGTGCTTTGCATGTGCTGCTTCGGAAGCCTGAAAAAAGCGGTCCATGTGATGAAGCAAAGCCACTTGATTCACGAAGAGGTAAATGGGCTGCTGGCCAAAGAAGGATTGCGCTATTCCGGAAAGTCCGGGGTCAAGCATTTTCTTTCGGTCCTTTATCATGACATCGGCACGGATGTTTTGAAGGAGAAAACCACAAAACCCCTCAAAGGCCTTGATATCGCAACCCATTATGGATGCCATGCCTTGCGGCCCAGCGATATCACCGAGTTCGATGACCCGGTCGCGCCGGTAGTATTCGATGCACTGGTCTCCGCGACCGGGGCCCGGAGCCTTGACTGGCCGTTGAAGCTGGAGTGCTGCGGCGCTCCGCTGCTGGGCGTCAATGACAGTCTTGCCATGGGATTGACCCAGAAAAAATTCGCCGACGGCAGGCGCGCCGGTGCCGATTATCTCTGCGTCGCCTGCCCCTACTGTCAGATGCAATTCGACAGGGTCCAGAAGATGATGGCATCCCGGCATGACGCGAACCCTTATCTTTCCAGTTTTGTATTTCCCCAGCTTCTCGGACTTGCCATGGGCATCGATGGCCATGCCCTGGGAATGAACAGGCTGGAACTCAGCACTATTGAATCCTTTTGCGGAGTTGAAAAAAATGGCTCAAAGTAAAATTGGCGCTGTGATGGTGGTCGGCGGCGGCATTGCAGGTATGCAGGCGGCGCTGGATGCGGCGGATTCCGGCTATTACGTCTATCTGGTCGAGAGATCTTCTTCCATTGGCGGGCTGATGTCGCAACTGGACAAGACCTTCCCCACCAATGATTGTGCCATGTGAGTCATCTCACCCAAACTGGTCGAGGTCGGCCGGCACATCAATATTGAGTTGCTCACCCTGGCGGAAGTCAAAAGCATTTCGGGTGAAGAGGGCAACCTTGAGGTAGCCCTGACGCAGTACCCCCGTTATGTGGATACGGACAAATGTATCGCCTGCGGGCTGTGTGCTGAAAAATGCCCCAAGAAAGTGATCAATGAGTACGATGGCGGGTTGGGCGAGCGCAAGGCCATTTATGTCAAGTATGCTCAGGCCGTACCGCTGAAATACGCCATCGATGCGACCAAGTGCATCTACCTGACCAAGGGCAAATGCCGGGCTTGCGAAAAATTTTGCCCCGCGGGCGCCATTGATTTTAAAGATCAACCCAAAGAGTTGACGCTGCAGGTGGGCGCCGTCATCCTGGCCAGCGGTTGCGACGCGTATGACCCAAATTCCCACGATGTTTACGGCTACGGCAAATCGGCCAACATTGTCACCAGTCTGGAATTTGAACGCATCCTTTCGGCATCCGGCCCTTATGGCGGGCACCTGGTGAGGCCCTCGGATCACAAAGAACCGAAGAAAATCGCCTGGCTTCAGTGTATCGGATCCAGGGATGTCCATATCGGCGCCAAGGGCTATTGCTCGTCGGTCTGCTGTACGTATGCCATAAAAGAAGCCGTGCTGGCCAAAGAACACAGCCAAGAGCCTCTGGATACGGCGATCTTTTACATGGATATCCGCACCCATGGCAAAGATTTTGAAAAGTACTACAACAATGCGCGCCAGAAATCGCAGGTTCGCTTCATAAAATCCAGGATCACCCATATTGTGCCGACCGAAAACGGCGATCAGCTGATCCGCTATATGGATGAATCCGGCCGGCGGGTTGAAGAACAGTTCGATATGGTGGTGCTCTCCGTGGGCCTGGGAGTAACCAAAACCACGGCCGGGCTGGCCAAGGTCATTGGCGTTCAAACCGATCCGTACGGCTTTGCCGCGACCGGCAGCTTTGAACCGGTCAAGACCTCGCGGCCGGGTGTTTTTGTGTGCGGGTCCTTTCAGGCGCCCAAGGACATTCCCTCTTCGGTGATTGAAGCGAGCGCCTCGGCCGGCAGTGCCGGAAGCCGCCTGGCCGACGCGCGCTGGACCCAGACCCGCAAAAAGCAGATCGCCCAAGAGGCGGATACCCGGGGCGAACCGCCCCGGATCGGAGTTTTTGTCTGCTGCTGCGGAACCAATATCGCCGGCGTCGTCGATGTTCCGGCGGTGGTTGAATACGCCAAGACCTTGGACTATGTGGTCTACGCCGAAAAGAACATGTTCAGTTGTTCGCAAGACACGCAGAACAATATGGCCGCCATCATCAAGGAAAAAGGATTGAATCGCGTGGTGGTGGCCGCCTGCACCCCCAAAACGCATGAACCGCTTTTCCAGGAAACCCTCACCAATGCCGGCTTGAACAAGTATGTTTTTGAAATGGCCAACATCAGGAACCATTGTTCCTGGGTCAACAAAAGCAACCCTGAGACGGCCACGGCAAAGTCCAAGGATCTTGTCCGCATGGCGGTTGCCAAGGCTAAACTCATGGAGCCGCTCAAAGAGGCTGAACTTACGGTCAATCAGGCGGCGCTGGTCATCGGTGGGGGTATTGCCGGCCTGACGGCTGCCAAAACCCTTTCCGATCAGGGATACCACGCTTATGTGATCGAAAAAAGCGACCGCCTGGGCGGTCAGGCCTTACATATTCATGAAACCTGGCAGTCAGAGGATGTCCAGCAAAATTTAAGCCGCCTGATCGCCGCGGTTCAGGCGGATTCAAATATTGATATTTTCACAAGCGCCGAAATCACCAAGGCCGATGGTTTTGTGGGGAATTTCAAAACCACCATCAAGACCGGCGAAAAGGCAGAAGAACTGGTGCACGGCGTTACCATTATTGCGTCAGGCGCACTCGAATTGAAGCCGGACCAGTATCTTTACGGCCGGGATGAACGGGTGCTGACCGGTCTTGAATTGGACCGCAAACTCATTGTCAATGATCCGCAGATAGCCGGGACGAAATCGGCTCTTTTTGTGCAGTGTGTCGGTTCCAGGATTCCGGAGCGGCCGTATTGCTCAAAGGTGTGTTGTACCCATTCGATCAAAAACGCCCTGCAGCTGAAAAAACTCAACCCGGAAATGGATGTCTACATCCTTTACCGGGATATGCGCGCCTATGGGTTGCGCGAAAGTCTGTATCGTGAAGCCCGCGAAAAGGGGGTCATTTTCCTGCGCTATAACGCGGATCAAGGTCTGGACGTCTACCTTGAGGACAATGATCTGAAAGTTTGTTTCAGCGACACCGGTATCCGCCGCAAAATGGAGATCACACCGGATCTGCTGATATTGGCTGCAGCCATCACGCCGCCCAAGGAAAATGCGCTGGCGCAGCAGTACAAGGTCACTTTGAACGACGACGGCTTTTTCATGGAAGCCCACGCCAAGCTCAGGCCCGTGGATTGCGCAACCGACGGTGTTTTCATTTGCGGCCTGGCGCATGCGCCCAAGCCGATTGATGAATCCATCGCCCAGGCAGTGGCGGCCGCCACCCGGGCGGTCACCTTGCTGGCCCGTAAAACCATCTATACCAGCGGCACTATCGCAGAAGCCATTCCCTCAATGTGCAGCGGCTGCGGCGTTTGCGTGTCGATTTGCCCGTACTCGGCGCCTTCATTTATTGATCAAAAAGACCGGTTTTTCCCCGGCCGCGCCACGATCAACCCGGCGCTGTGCAAGGGGTGCGGATTGTGCGTATGTTCGTGCAGATCAGGCGCCCTTCGCCTGAAGGGTTTCGATAATGATCAGGTATTCGCACAGATACGCGCCTTAATGGATTGATGCAGCGAAAACAGTCAAAAGCCATGGGCCAAGTTTTACAGGAGTCATCGGCCCGGCCTTGGTTAACGGCCCGGCAGGCATGATGACCGCCCCATGCAAAGGCATTTATCCGCACCGCCGCCCTGTTTGTGGACAGGAAATCTGGACGTCGTGATTCCCTGCGCCATTCCTTACCATTGCGTAGTCATTGCTCACGTTGAGCAATCTCTGCAGGTCACGCCTCCTAGTGCGATCCCGGATTATAAGCTGATGACAGTGCTTTCGCACGCCAGATGAATCATCTCCGAGGCCGGCGCCAGGCGGGCGCCTTCGATCAGATCGCCCGTCTCGATTTTTCGGGCCTTGGCGCACGGCGTGCAAACCAGAATGGGGACCTCGTTGGCCTGCAGGTAGGTCAGCAGGTCGTCGGCGACATCTCCGGTGGCGGCCCGCACATGTTGAATAATACCTTCCTTGGCCAGGTATACGGCCTCATCCAGTAAAAACAGGGTGACCTGCTTGCCTTCCTGGTGGGCCACTGTTGCCAGGTGAAAAGCGCGCGTCGAACGATTGGTGTTGTTGGTGCCGCACGACAAGAGCATCAGTACTTTGTTGTTCATAATTTCTCCTTATTTATTGAAATTTGCCAGGCAAGGGTTTTCTGATGAGGATGTGTAAAGCATTGTCACAGTGCTGCGGGTCCTCGGAAGGGATGCATTCGCACTCCGAAGCGGACAGAATCCTTTTGAGATCGTCCATGATGCTCGGGTCATTGCCTATGATCTCGATCGTTTCGCCGGCTGGCATGCGATGAAAGCAGTTGGTGATTTGAAGCAGAGAAAAAGGGATGATGGCATCGCGTAAATCAAAGCTTTCTGTGGGCCGTTTCACAAATCTTCTCCGATGTTGGCAATGAATTGGACAGCAAAGGCCATGCCAGGATCAAGGATAGCGTTTTTAGTGCCGTCGTTGCGGCGGGGTGAAGGGGTATTGAAACGGGCCAGTCCTGATGCACGGCAACGCCGTTGCGTAAGGTGTGTTCATGTGTTAATAAATTTAACACTAAATTTGTTAACATTGTGAACGAGAAGAATAAATGGTCCGGCAAAACCTGAATCAATATTGGAAAACGGTCGTGGATACGATCCAGGACGGTGTAATGATCGTCAGCCCGCAGGGGGTCATCATCTCGGTGAACCGCGCTTTCGAGGAGATCACCGGTTTCAGCAGGGATGAGGCGATAGGAAAATCGTGCGCTATTTTGAACTGCGCTGCTTGTGAAATGGCCCGCCGCACGGATGGATGCGAATTCTGCGCGATGTTCAAGCACGGCGATTTGAAAAAGCAGCGCTGCATGCTCGTGCGCAAGGACGGCCGCCCCCTGCACGTGGTCAAAAACGCCTCCATCCTCAAGGATGAGGAGGGCAACGTGACCGGCGCGGTGGAGACGATCACCGACATCAGCGACATGCTCGAAAAGGAGACCCAGATCGAAACCTACCGCCGCGAACTGGACGGACAGGACCGCTTCCACGGCATGATCGGCGTTTCGGCCGCGATGCAGCAAGTATTCGAACTGATCTCCAATGCGGCCCAGTCGGACGCGCCCGTGATCGTTTACGGCGAGAGCGGCACCGGCAAGGAGCTGGTGGCCCAGGCCATTCACGAAGGCGGCCACCGCGGCAAACATCCCTATATCAAGGTCAACTGTGCGGCCCTGAACGAATCGCTGCTGGAAAGCGAACTGTTCGGCCACGTCAAAGGCGCTTTCACGGGCGCGTATCGCAGCCGTGAGGGCCGCTTCGAAGCGGCCTCCAAAGGCAGCATTTTTCTTGATGAAATCGGGGACCTGCCGCTCTCCACGCAGGTCAAGCTGTTGCGCGTGCTGGAAGAGAAGGTGATCGAACGGGTCGGCGACCACCGCCCGAT
Source organism: Desulfobacteraceae bacterium (assembly GCA_003599575.1). Classification (GTDB taxonomy): domain Bacteria; phylum Desulfobacterota; class Desulfobacteria; order Desulfobacterales; family Desulfosarcinaceae; genus Desulfatitalea. The sequence continues at coordinate 16,545 of QZKV01000119.1, forward strand.
CCGGGTGGATGTGCGCATCATATCCGCCACCAACCGCGACTTGCCGGCCTTGATCGGGCAGGGCCGCTTTCGCGAAGACTTCTACTACCGCATCAACGTGATTCCCATACACGTGCCCCCTTTGCGCGAGCGCAGGGAGGATATCCCGCTTCTGGCGCGCTCGTTTTTCAATCGCGTCCAACTCAAAAGCGGCAAGCAGATCGAGGGCATCTCCCAGGAAGCGTTGAATGCCCTGATACGCTACGATTGGCCCGGCAATGTCCGCGAACTTAAAAGCGCCTTCGAATTCGCCTTTGTTTCCTGCCGGGAGCCACTGATCGGCCCCCATCATCTTCCGGTCCATATCCTCCGCGAGCAGGAAAACGACCGCAGTGCGCCCGTCGTCCCGGCCCTGCGCAGTTCACTGGGGGAGATTAAAAAACAGCGGCTTGTCGAAGCGCTGCGCACCGCAAAGGGCAATCAAACCGAAGCCGCCCAAATCCTGGGCATTTCACGCACCAGTGTGTGGCAGCAGATGAAACGCTTGGGAATCCATTCCGGTGAATACAAAATCGGCTGACTGGCACGGATTCTGCTTGACTACAAGCAACTTGGCTCCACTCACCTCCATTTGGCAGCGCCTGAAGGAAATGGTTTCCTCAGGCGCTGTTCTTTTGTGGCGGGAAAAATGAGAAAATCAGCAGCGAAGGTCGTGATCCGCTTCCAAGGCAGGGCGTTCCAGGCAACAACACGGGCCACCAAAGGAATGCGCTTTGTTTATATGCGATATGGCATAACTCCTGCTTTAAGGTGGGTTGAATGGATGAACAATCGTAAAAATTCACTAAGGGGCGGTACGAGATCGAACTTGCACCAAAATCAGCTTTCAACAAAGGAGTACTTGGAATGCCTATTTACGAATATCAATGCGCAGGTTGCGGACACTGCTTCGAAACATTGGTTTTGCACCACGCGGAGGTGCCCAAAATCGCCTGTCCCAAGTGCGGCGCCGGCAAGGTCAAAAAACTGATGAGTTGCCTCAGCGCCTTTGAAGGTGCAAAAAACCCACTGTGCGGGTTCAGGGCATCCTCGAAATTTTCCTGAGCCGGATAGCCTCTCGGCGGTCGGCCGATGATTGCAGCTTCGCCAGCAAAACAAAAGGAGGTAAAATTTGAAAGCACTGATTGTCTACTCAAGCCAAAGCGGCAATACCCGGAAATTGGCCGAGGCCATTCATCATCAACTGAGTTGCGAGAAAAGGATCCTGCCGGTGGCGGAAGCACCGGCGCCGGCGCCGGGCGAGACGGTTTTTCTGGGGTTCTGGCTCAGGGGCGGCAAACCGGACCCCCATGCCTCGGAATACCTGGCCAAAATTGGAAAAACCAGAGTTTTCCTTTTTGCCACCCACGGCGCCGCATCCAAATTCGGAGCACGCCCGAAACGCCCTTTCTTGTGCAAAAACACTTGCCCCGACTGCTGACTTCATTGGGTCCTTCAACTGCCAGGGTGAAGTCAATCTCAAGGTGCTGGAAACCGCGTCTGCGAAGAACCCCAGACCGGCCTGGATCGATGATGCCGCAATGGCCGCAGGACATCCCGATGACAGCGATCTTGAAAGGTTGCAAACCGACATTGCGGCCCTGCCGCAGGTTTGACGAACGAAAGTTCCTTAATAATAAAAAGGCGGATACCGATGGGCCAATGTACCTGCCATCCGGAAATCGATTCCATCTTCATCTGCATGAAGTACAACGAGTATTTGTGCCAGGAGTGTTTGACATGCCGCGATCCGGAACTGTATTGCAAATACCGCTCCTCGTGTCCCATCTGGTTCATGACCAAACGCAAAGAGGGCTGGGATCAGGAAGAACAGGCCGCCGCCGCGTCGCCGCAGATCCGCGTGGCGTTTCAACCCGGCGACAAGACAGTGGTAGTGGCGCCCGGAAGCACTTTGCTTGCGGCCGCCAATGCGGCCGGAGTACACATCAACGCCTCTTGCAACGGCAAGGGCTCTTGCGGCAAGTGCAAACTGGTGGTCGCAGCGGGCCGGGTGGATGCGGCGCCGACCCCTCTGCTCACGCAAACAGAGAAAGACAAAGGCTATGTGCTGGCCTGCCAAAGCAAGCTGTTAGAGGATGTGACCGTCCGCATTCCCGAAGAAACCCTGGAGCGGCGGCTGAAGATCGCCGGTATGGGCCAGGCGGCCACCGAAAGACTCAAAGGACTGGTCACCACGATCGATCCCATGCTTCAGGAGATCTGCCTTACGCTTTCTCCGCCGACGCTGTCCGATGCCGTCAGTGATCTGGATCGCCTGAACCGTGCTCTGAAGAAGCAGGATCATGATGTGGCCTGCCTCAATGTGGGTCTTCAGGTGATCCGGCAACTGACCGCAGCGGTCCGCCAGGACAGCTGGAAGGTTACGGCCGCCGTCATCCAACACAAATGCGGAAGCGAGATCCTGGAGGTGCGGCCGGGCGGCGCGGCCGCGTCTTCGCTGGGGTTGGCCATCGATGTGGGCACCACCAGCATTGTCGTATACCTGGTGGATATGGCCGATGGTACCGTATTGGCCGCAGCTTCCGGCCACAACCGGCAGGCGGCCTGCGGTGATGATGTTATCAATCGCATCGTTTGTGCGGAAAAGGACGGCGTAAAGAAATTGAGCCGGATGGCCCTGGCGACCATCAACGGCCTTATCGGCGAGACTTTGGAGAGCGCCGGCGCCGAGTCATGCCACATCAGGAATGTGGTCGTGGCGGGCAATACGGTCATGGCCCATTTGCTGCTGCAGATCGAACCGCGTTATATCCGGCGTGAACCTTATATCCCGACCGTGTCCGAATTTCCCATTCTTAAAGCCGGCGATATCGGCCTGGAAGCCAATCCGATAGCGGCCGTGTTCGTCATGCCGGGGCCCGCCAGCTACGTGGGCGGCGATATCGTATCCGGTTTGTTGTACGCGGGTTTTCACCGCCGGGAAACCGTCACCCTCTTTATCGATGTGGGCACCAACGGCGAAATCGTGGTGGGCAACAACGAATGGCTGATGACGGCTGCGTGCAGCGCCGGCCCGGCCTTCGAAGGCGGCGGCATCCGTTGGGGCATGCGCGCCGAGGAAGGGGCCGTCGAGCAGGTGTGCATCGATCCGGATACGCTGGACCCGGATCTTGTCACAGTTGGCGGTATGGCGCCGCGCGGCATCTGCGGATCGGGGATGATCGACCTGATCAGCGAGCTGCTCAAGGCGGGCATCGTCGATCGCGGCGGCCGCTTCTTTTCGGGGAAAAGCCACCCGCGCCTGCAACGCATCAACGGCGAATGGGCTTATGTCCTGGCCTTTGCCGACCAGACCGCCATGCAGGAGGATCTGATCTTCACCGAATCGGACCTGAAGAACCTGCTCTACAGCAAAGGGGCGGTGTATGCGGGTTTCACAACCCTGCTCAAGGAGGCCGGACTGGATTTCTCCATGATTGCGCAGGTGATCATTGCCGGAGGGTTCGGTCAATACATCGATATCGAAAAGGCCGTGGCCATCGGACTGCTGCCGGATATCGCACGCGACAAGTTCATCTACCTGGGCAACAGTTCCATTGTCGGGGCTTACATGGCGCTTTTGTCTGAATCATTTCGCCGCGAAGCCGGGGATATCTGCAGTAGAATGACCTATATTGATTTTTCAAGCAACCCCCACTACATGGACGAATTCACATCGGCCCTTTTCCTGCCGCATACCAACCTTGCGATGTTTCCCAGCCAGGCGGCCGGTCGCTTTTCATCTGATATGAAAAATTGAAGATGAAAGGTGCAAGCTCAGGTTTATTGAAAATAGTCTGATCAACCATTTCGAGAGAGAACAATTATGTCCTTGTCCCGCAGAACATTTTTAAAAAGCAGCGTTGCGGCCGCGTGCGCGGCCTGCGCCGCGCAGGTGCCGCTGCCCGTCTCGGCGCAGCCGAAGAACAACCAGGAACTGGCCACCTTGATCGATATCCGTAAATGCATCGGGTGCGAGGCGTGCGTCGATGCCTGCCGCGAAGCCAATGCCGCCAAATACCCGGTTCCTCAAAAACCTTTTCCCAAAATGATTCCGGCCAGGGTCAAGGCCGAGGACTGGTCGGAACCGGATAAAAAGGAAGTGCGCGACCGCCTTACACCCTACAATTGGCTTCTCATCCAGGAGGCCACGGTCCGGATCGATGGTGAAGAGACCACCCTGACGATCCCGCGGCGCTGCATGCACTGCCAGAATCCTCCGTGCGCGGATCTGTGCCCCTGGGGCGCGGCGCGCAAGCTCAAGAACGGTATTACGCGCATCGATGCGGATGTCTGCCTGGGCGGCAATAAATGCCAGGATGTCTGCCCCTGGGCCATTCCGCAGCGCCAGACCGGCGTGGGTCCCTATCTGGACCTGATGCCCGCTTACGCCGGCAATGGGGTGATGTACAAATGCGACCGCTGCTATGACCGCATCGCCCAGGGTGAGCTGCCGGCCTGTATCGAAGCGTGCCCCGAAAACGTCCAGACCATCGGTCCCCGCGAAGAGATCGTGCGCGAAGCCCATCGCCTGGCGGCCGAAGAACATCTGTTCATTTACGGGGAAAATGAAAACGGCGGCACCAACACCCTTTACTTGTCACCCGTGTCTTTTGACGAATTGAACCAAGCCATCGCCGCAGGCAAAGGAAAACCCCATTTGGCCGGCGTTCTAGACCAGATGGCCCACGCCGACCGCCTGGCCAAAGCCATGTTGATTGCACCGATCGCCGGCCTGGCCGCGGCCTTCGCGCGAATCTACAAGGTGGTTAAAAACACCGATCAAAAGCTGGAGGGACGATCATGAACCGCGATGCCGCGATCACACAAGCTTTTGAGCAGCGCTTCATCAAGCCGCTTTATCTGTTCTTGCTTTTCACGCTGGGGCTGACCGGTTTTTCCCAGATGCCGATTTTTAAGCGCTACTACATCGCCGATATACCAGGGTTGGGATGGCTGGCCGAATTCTATGTCACCCATGTCATCCACTATCTGGGTGCTATAGCGCTCCTGTTCCTGATGGTCTATTGCGGCGCCGTTTACGTGGCGCTGCTGCGTCGTAAATTTCGATTGACCACCTGGGCGTATGTGCGTATCGCCCTGCTGGCCGGCATCACGGCCACCGGCGTGCTGCGGGTGCTGAAAAATCTTCCGGAGATCTTTTTCTCGCCCGGATTCACCATGTTCATCGATCTGTCCCATCTGGCCTCTATGATGCTGTTCATTGTGGCTGCCGTAGTGGCCGCCATCTTGCATCGCAGGTGGTTGAAAGAAGCTTGACGCCATTCCGGATATCATCCCGGTTCAATCGGCGGCCTGCTTCAAATATGGGGCTTTGTGAAATAAGCAAGGCACACCGATGGCGGAGTTGGGCAGGTGCCATGACGATTCGATCAAAAAGTGGGGAATACTATCCGGGCGGAGACATGCTCGCCCTCAGCGCGTCGAAAGGTTTATCCAGCGCCATGATCGGCTCCACGATGGCGTGCATCAGTTCGGCCGTCGGCGATGCGGCGCAATAGCGGACATAGGCCAGGCCGATGTCGCCGGATTCAGCGATGCCGGGGTCGATCGGGATGGCGCCCAGGAAAGGCACATGCATGTCATCGGCCATGCGCCTGCCGCCGCCGGAACGCAGAATCTGCGTCACTTCGCCGCACTTGGGACAGACGAATCCGCTCATGTTCTCCACCACGCCGAGCACCGGCACCTTCAACTGGCGGCAGAAATTGATCGACTTGCGCACATCCACCGCGGCCACCTTCTGCGGAGTGGTGACCACCACGGCGCCGTCCAGAGAACCGATCAGCTGGCAAACCGAAAGCGGTTCGTCGCCGGTGCCCGGAGGGGAATCGATGATCAGGTAGTCCAGATCGCCCCAGACCACATCCTTGAGGAACTGCTTGATCACGCCCATTTTCATCGGCCCGCGCCAGATCACGGCATCGTCCGGATTGGGTAGCAGAAATCCCAGCGACATCACCTTGAGGCCGTGCAGGTCGATGGGCAGCAGGCCCTCCTCGCAGGCACCCACCCGTATGCCCTCCAACCCCAGCATCGTGGGAATGCTCGGACCATGGATATCCACATCCAGAAGTCCCACGCGCTTGCCCGCCGCAGAAAGGGCGCTGGCCAGATTCACAGCCACCGTGCTTTTGCCCACTCCGCCCTTGCCGGACAGGACGACCACTTTATGGCGGATGCGGCACAGGCGTGATTGGAGTTTGCGGCGCTCGGCGAATTCTTCCGCGCTTTCGTCTTTCCTGTGTTCGGCGGCCGAGCAGTCGGAACGCCCGCATGAGTCGCAGCTCGTCTTGTCGCTTTGGGATGGATTCTTTTGCATGACTTTTCTTTCCTCCGATGACGGTCAATTGGAGGAAACCTCAAAAGCACAGGTCATGCCAGTTTCGAAAGAGGGTCCTGGTTGGCAAAAGCAAGATAGATCGTTCAGGTGATGGATTGCGGAAAAGGTATAGTAGCGTAGATGCAAATACGGTTGCTCATGCAGGCGCATTTTTGCGACCAAATCCTGTTCGGATCCCACTGGCCCCTTTGTGTTCTTTTTCTAATCGTGGTACCTGATAACGGAAGTCCCTGTCATAGGTGTGCGTTATGAAAAAAGATCAATTGCCCCGGATACCCGCCCATGTCACCGAAATCATCCTCGAGAGCATCTCGGATGGCGTTTTTACGGTGGATCATGAATGGCGGATTACCTCGTTCAACCGCGCCGCCGAAAAGATCACGGGCATTCCACGTGAGAAGGCGCTGGGCAAGCACTGCTGGGAAGTCTTTCGTTCCAACATGTGCGAAACCGATTGCGCCCTGCGCCGCACCATGAAACGAGGCAAGCCCTTCGTAGACAGCTCCGCCTATATCGTGAACATTCAAAAGAGACGCATACCGGTGGTGGTGTCCACTTCCCTTCTCAAGGATGAGAACGGCACGATTCTGGGCGGCGTTGAGATCTTTCGGGACGTCAGCCAGATAGAAGAGTTGCGCAAGGAGCTGGAGGGGCGCTACCAAGTTGGCGATATTGTCAGCCGCAGTCCATCCATGCAAGCCATTTTTAGAATCCTCCCCCAGGTCGCCGATAGCGACAGCACCGTTCTGATTCAGGGCGAAACCGGGACAGGCAAGGAGCTTTTGGCGCGGGCCATTCATAACCTGAGTTATCGCAAGGCCAAGCCCTTTATCGCCATCAATTGCGGGGCCCTCCCGGACACGCTTCTGGAATCCGAGCTTTTCGGATACAAAGCCGGGGCGTTTACCAACGCCACCAAGGACAAGCCGGGCCATTTTGCTCTGGCCGAGGGAGGGACCCTGCTGCTGGATGAGATCGGCGACCTGAGCCCGGCGTTCCAGGTGCGCTTGTTGCGCGTACTTCAGGAAAAGACCTTTCAGCCCCTAGGCGCGGTCAAGCCGGTGCGGGCAGACGTGCGCGTGATTGCCGCCACGAACCAGAACCTTTCCGATTTGGTGCAAAAGGGCCTTTTTCGACAGGATCTTTTTTACCGTGTGAACGTCGTATGCCTGGAGTTGCCGCCGCTTCGCGATCGCAAAGAGGATATCCCCATGCTGGTCGATCATTTCATCGAACGCATGAAGCGCCTGCGCGGCAAACCCGTGACCGGCATCAGCCAGGAGGCCTTGTCCCTGCTCATGTTCCACGATTATCCCGGCAACATCAGGGAATTGGAGAATATCATCGAACGCATTTTCGTGCTTTGCCCCGAGGGCGAGATCGCAGTGCCCTGTCTGCCTGAGAATCTGAAAGCCCGGGCGGTTCCACCCGTCGGCCCGGCAGGCATGAGTGCCGCCTTGCGCACCGCAGAGTGCCAGGTCATCCTTGCGGCGCTCGAGCATAACCATTTCAACCGCCATGCCACGGCACGCATGCTCAACATGCACAAGAGCACCTTATATCGAAAAATCAAGCGCAACGGCATCCAGCTGCCGAAAGAAGATGGCCGCCGACGTCCTATCGGAACAGAGTGAATCGAACAGGATGCTTTGCATCGAAGAAGTGCGCTGGCCGTGTCCCTGCAGAATTGGCTGTAAAAGTCTGATGGAGATCTTCGCTCATCAGCACAGAATGATCGAAAGCCCCATCGGCAGCATTCAGGCTGCACTTCTCGCAATGTCGCAGCGACTTACCTATACACTCGCATAAAAAGGCGAAGGCACCGTAGGATATGCCCTGTAAATGTGACGATACACATCTTCTGCCTTTGCTGCCACCTCAGCTTCGGAATAGTTCTTTTCCGGCAGCCCTGTCTTGTCACTCCATAAAAAGTCCCTGATTGTTATCCGCACATCATCCCGGGTAGCCTCCCTGGACCGCCAGTTGTCTATTCTGAGTTTCTGCGACTTCAAAGTTTGCAGCAACTCCACCGCCACCTGTTTGATGCGCTTTATCTCTTTTGGCTTTAGATCGGGTTTCTTCAGCAGATCGAAGAGCACCAGCGTCTCCTCATCCAAACCTTCCCGCATGGCCCGCAGCGCTTCAGTATCCAACGCCTCCACCATTTTCAGCAGCGCTTCGAAAGTGGCTTCAATGGTGGGCCGGTCTTTCTCTTTATTGTAGGCCGATACGATTTGATCATAATGGTGTTGAAAATCGGTTCGCAACGGATTTTGCGCCAGCAGCCGGCTCAGCCGGTTTTCCACCACCTGACGCAAATTCTGCACCATGGTCTTTTTGGTCTTTTGGCGGGCAAATTCCCGACGCAGAAGATCAAAATCGATGCGGCTGATATCGTAGGGGTCGCCTTTTTCATAGCTGCAGTCCGCTTCCGGAACGATGGCATCATCGACGACCGTATGCAGCGCGCGGATAATATCGGTGATATCGGCCAACTCGCGGTCCCTTTGCAGGCTTTTATAAACGATGTTGACCGCGTTATAATCCCGGCGATAATCATTCACGCCTTTAGTGTTGATGCACGCCTTGAATTTTTTAAGGACCTGACGGCACATCAGTTCGAACCGTTTGCGGGTTTCATCGTTCTCATTGGCCGCCTCCTTGGCGGCCTCGATGGCCGCATTGCGGGCGAATCCTTCCTGCTCGATCACCGCAGACAGGCTCGCCCCCTTTGCTTCCAAAAAGGCACGCACCAGGCCGACGGCTTCAGCCAATGTTTCCAGCAGATCATTATCCGGGCCGGCCGGATCGGTTGTTTTGCTTCCATCTTCACCCCCGTGCCCCTCATCGGCTCGCCCGGCAAAGGTGGCCATGGCTTTGCGCAAATTCTTCAACACGCCGCAGTAATCCACCACCAAGCCGTTATTCTTGCCCTCATCCACGCGGTTGGCCCTCGCAATGGCCTGCATCAGGGTGTGGGCCTTCAATGGTTTGTCCAGGTAAAGGGTCGAAAGACTGGGCACATCAAATCCGGTCAGCCACATAGCGCATACAATGGCGATACGGAAGGGATGCTCTCTGGCCTTGAAGGCGTCGTCTAAATCCATGCGTTGCATATTTTGATACTCGGGCTTGCAACGCATGGATGCCGGGATGGTCATGCCCTCTTTGGCCAGTCGCCGGACCGGAAGGATATCCAGATCCCACTTGCGGAATTTATCCACCTCGCCCTGCTCTTCACTGACCACCACCGCCATGCGTGTCTCACGCATCCAGGCGGCCTGACGCTGCAGATGGGCCGCCTCCTGGGCATCGGCCGCCCTTTGGGCGCTTGCCTCCACCTGGCGCAAACGCATGGCCCAATGCCAGTCGATCAGCTCACACATGCGCACACAGGTCACCTTGTCGATGCACACCAGCATGGCCTTACCGCTCTCCCAGGCCGTGGAATAGTGCCTGACGAAATCCTGGGCCACCTGATCCAAACGCTTATCGGCCGTAATGATGTGGTAATCGCGCTTCAAATCCCGCTCCAGGCGCTGCTGGACATCCACATCGTCGATTTCAAGGGTCTCTATCTTTTGGGCGATCTTGTCGTTCAACCACTTCGGGGCGGACACAGTGTGCGTTTTACCGTCATCGCCCACAAAGCGCAGCTTTTCGCCCCTGGCATCGTAATAGAGCGGCACCGTGGCGTTGTCCTCCACGGCCCGCTGGAAATCGTAGGTGGAGACATAATCGCCGAACACCCGCCGAGTGATTTCATCGTCCTTGAACAGCGGCGTTCCGGTGAAGCCGATGTACGACGCATTGTGCAAAGCATCGCGCATGTTCAACGACAAGGTGCCGTATTGGGTGCGGTGGGCCTCGTCGGTGATGACGATGATATCATCCCGTGGCGAGTAGTTCTGCCCCTTGCCGATCTCTTTATTGAACTTCTGGATCAGCGTGAATACGTAGGCCTTATGCTGATGGAGCAGCTGCACCAGATGGTCGCCGCTATGGGCCCGGCAGGGATCCCTGTCATTGTCGGCCAGACCGCAACCGGCAAAGGTCTTATAGATCTGGGTGTCCAGATCGTCGCGGTCGGTGCAGATCAGGAAGGTGAAATTGCCGCCCAGCTTGCGGCGCACCTTGCGGGTGAAAAAGACCATGGAGTAACTCTTGCCCGACCCCTGGGTGTGCCAGAACACCCCCAGCTTTCCCTGGCGCTGCTCGCGTTCGCGCACCGCCTCGATCGCCCGGTTGACCCCCAGAAACTGATGGTTGCGCGCCACGATCTTGGCCGCCGGGTTCACCGAATGGTCGAACACAATGAAATTTTCAAAGATATCCATGAAGTTGGATTTGCTGCACACCCCCTTGAGCAGCGTCTCCATCTGAACCGCGCCTGGCTCCTCTTCGGAAAGGCGCTTCCACTCATTGTAGTGATCGAACCGGCTGGTCAGCGACCCCATGACGGCCGTCACCCCATTGCCCAGCACGATCAGGGCATTGTGATGGAACAGGTGCGGCACCGTATCCCGGTAGTCGTCCAGGTTTTTTTCAAAAGCCGAACGAAGATCTTTGTGAATATTTTTCAATTCCATGAACAGCAGCGGCACACCGTTGACAAAACCCACGATATCCGCCCGGCGGCGGTAAAGATCGCCCCGGACCCACAGCTCACGCACGATCAGAAAGTGGTTGTTCTCCGGCTGCCCAAAATTGAACACCCGCAATCGCTCCCGCTGCAGCACCCCGTCGGCATCGCGAAAGGAGACCGGCACGCCCTCTTTGAACAACGCATACTTGTCGGCATTGATGGCGGTCGAAGATTGAGTAACACTATACTCCGTGATTTGTCGTACCGCCTCCCGATACGCCTCCGGGGGCAATCCGGGATTCAATTCGATTAACTTTTCGTAAAGGTAGCGCGCCAGCACCACCTCGCGGTCCGAAGCCCGGCCCAGGGTGCCTTCGGGACCGAAGGTTTCGGTGTTGTAGGCATAGACCGTCTCCCAGCCCAGCTCGTTTTGCATATATTGGGCGGTGGTTTGTTGAACGAGTGTCTCTTCAGTATAGCCGGCCGGAGTCACTGACGACCTCCCAGGCGAATCATCACCTTTACTTGTTGATCTATATGAGGGGTGATGTGCGGGGTATCATGAGGAGTCACTCGCGGGGCATCCATCACAGCGACGATAGCAGAATATGGATATTTCATATTGAGCCGAGCCCTCGAAAAGCTTAAATGACCTTGAATTCTGCGCAATTCATCTCAGAGTAAATCCTAAACAAATAAACGGTCCTTATGTCACCACAGCAACGGGAATGGTAATCCCCACCTGATTCGCAACAGGTGTATAAATATCAACCTGTTCTTCCGGCGTGGAAATCGACACCACAAAAGAATATCTCGTCCGGTTGTGCCAACGGCCCAGATAGGAACGCTCGCGCCACCACCCGACAATAGGATATACCGCCATGAAATGAGATTCGGATAGCTGTGCAGCCGACCCTTGCCAGATATCGGAATGAATCGATCCCTTATTTCTGGCATTGGTGCCGAAAAACCAGTGATCCGAAGCACTGGGCGTGCCCGGGTGCCCCTCACCCTCTTCGCGGGCTGCCTTATTGATCCGTCTCAGGAAATCGTATTTGCCCTCACCGGGGGAATTCACGTCGAATCGCAGCGCATGGGATGCATAGCGATATCGATCTTTCCACCCGATTTCACCGGGACCGGGCTCGATGAAATAGGATAGCGTCACACGCATCTGCACCGGCGTTTCCAGAGGCAAGTTCAACAATACTTCCCTGGGCCAGGGCAGATCATAAAAATGCATCTCTTTGGTTTTAAAGCCGCCGCCCTCTTTTTTATCATAGGGCTGCAGCTCCGCCTGGGCGATGAGGGTCAGTGAGTTGGCCGCACTGTAAAGCGCCCGCTCCAGATCCGGAACACCGTAACCACAGATTCTCAGCAAACGTTCCCGGTCGGTTTTTGTATGCTGAGGCGGCAAGAACTGTGCTTTCAATGCATCGGTCCACTCAGCCGAATGCACCATCAAGGCGCGCACGGTCTCAGGCCAGGTATCCGGATAGACGTTTTGAATGCGCGCCGCAAGCCATGCTGCCTGGGCAGTGGCGGCGCTGGTCATGTTGAAGGGATAAAAATGGCGCTCCGCGGGTTTCCAAAAGGTGGTCAACAGCGACAGGTCTTCACACTCGGTGACAAAACCATTGCCGTCGTGGGCCAGGTTCCCCCCCTCCATGACGATTTCAGGTTTGAGGGGCCACGTGTATTCCCAGTTCAGTGAAGTTGTGCTGAAAGGCGAAAGCGCGCCCTTAGCCGCGATGGGCTCGTAACCGGCATATGTTTCGTTATCAATGCGGTCTAAGGCTGTATAGGCGCCCACCGTCAAAACGTTCCACGCATGGGCCGGATCGTGGACCGAGTCATTGCATTGACTCGCCGGGTAGTCGGCTGCGCGTGTCAAGTCTGTAAGGTTGCCGGCACATAGAACAGCCAGGCGTCGATGCGGATCAGCATCCACGCTATCGACACCGGCCGTTAACTGATCCATTGCGCCGGACCAGGAGCTGGGACGGCCATGATCTCGGGTGTCGCTGGCGGTGACCGCCATGCAAATAATCCGTTTTCGCTGCGGTGCCTGTATTTCGGCCCTGCTTACCCCCTGGGCAGTGAGAAAACCCCAAAGATCTGGCTGATTCGTATCCGGTGGCGGCGGCAGAATTTTGACCGACTCCAGGCGGTGCCGCAAAAAGATGCCCTCGCTGCACGCCAAGCAAGCTCTCAAATCACCGTATGCGGCTGTACCGGCCATGCGGGTGCCGTGACCTTGATTGGCACTATCATGATCGTGACTTCCCCATTCCGGATTCACCGACAGGCAATCCTCATCGCGCAACACCGGGGCCAGCAATGGGTGGCCATTATTAACGCCCGTATCGAGAATACATACCGCCACATCGGTATCGTTATCCACCTGGCAGCGTTGCAGCAGATCCTCGACCCACTCCGCCTGCTCCCGATTCTCCATCTCCGTCCAAAAGGCCGTTGTATCCTTGGCCCGTCGATATTCAGCGATATCATCGGAAAGGGTCGTCAAGCGTCCAAGTTGCGCCAAGGAGGCATGCACGACCTTTACTGCACGCTCCGGAAAACGGACGACGCCGGGCCTGGCTTCGATCCGCTCCCGGGCCAGCAAGGCCTCGAAGCGATCGATGACCGCCTGTCGATGACTACTCAGCCACACCTCACACCACTCCGGATCGGCACCCGGTTTCAGGGAAGGCCAGTCTTGCCAGAAAGAGTCTACCAGAAGTGCTTTTCGAATATCCCCCATGCTGTTTATCAGATTGGAATTTGCCGGCTTGCCTTTAGGGGTGTCCTTGTTTAAATAATCCTCAATTTTCTGGAGAAAATGATTTTTCTTCTCGTGCGGAATATAGACCGTCGCAAAAAACGTCTCGACCGGCTCCATTATGCCGGTTTTCTCATTTTTGACCTCATTCACTTCCACCCGGATATTCAGCAGGCGAACTTGTTTTTCCGGTGAAGGAGAACGCCTGTCTTCAAGGCTTTTGGTCACCAAATCAAATCCCGGATCACTCTTGAACTCAAGATAAACGCCTTGGCGGGTGCCGTGGGCCACGGCCTGCTCGGTTTCAGCCGTTGCCCACGCACGCTGTAATTTGCGGGAAAGAAAATCACTATGGCCCTGTCGATCCTTCCAGTCTGGGATGCGCGATTTAGGGCCTCTCGAACCCACACTTGTGAACGCTTCTTCAACCGGTGGATGAATCAGAAAGATGTGGCGGTACCGCTCCTGTGCCATAGAGCGTTATCTCTCCTTTCCCTCATAGGCTGCATGCCGCTCCTTGAGCAACGCTTTGAACAACGCAAAGGTGACTCGGCTTTTATTCTCCAGAATGGCCAGTTTAATGGCGTCCCGGCAGGCACGATCGATTTCGGAGTGGCTGAGCCCTTGACCGGCGTTGGCGGCTTTCTCTATCGGAAATTGAGGGCCTTTGAAGGTTCCCAGCAGATTGGCGATGAGCCGCTGGCGGCTCTCGCCGTCCGGCAGGGTGTAGTGCAGCACGTCGTCAAAGCGCCGGAACAAGGCGCGATCCAGCAAGCGGGGGTTGTTGGTGGCGGCAATGATCAGGTTGTCCGACGCATCGTTTTCGATGAACTGTAAAAAGGCGTTAAGCACCCGGCGCATCTCGCCCACATCGTTGCCCAGGCCCCGTTCGCCGCCGATGGCGTCGAACTCGTCGAACAGGTAGACCCCCGGCATGGCCCGCATGCGTTCGAAAATCTGACGCAGCTTGGCCCCGGTTTCACCCATGAATTTGGTCACCAAACGGTCCATCTGGATGATGTGCAGGGGATGCTTGAGTTCGGTGGCTAGCACCTGGGCCGTCATGGTCTTGCCCGTGCCCGGCTCGCCCGAGAGCAGCAGCTTGCGGCGGTGGGCCAGACCGTGCTTTTTGAGTTTGGCTTGCTGCCGGAACTCCAGGATGACCCGCTCGATGCGCGCTTTCAGGGCGTCATCCACCACCAGGGAGACCAGGGGCCGGGCCGGCTGCTCGGTGAGGATAAGGCCGGACAACTCCTGGGGAAAGGCGATCACATTGGTGGGCGCCGGTCGGCTCTTGGCGTGGTCCACCATGGTCTTGATCTCATGGGCCAGGGCATCATGCCCCTGACGCGCCTCATGGGCCGCGATCTGCAGGGCCGACGCATAAAACTGCTCGGCATTCATGCTCAAGTGGGAGCGGATCAGAGCCTTGATCTGCTCGGCGGTGGCCATGGTCACCTCGTTTGGTTTTTTGTTTGTTTTTAGGTGCCTGCTTCCTTATACCACAATTTCGCCGTTCATGAGACGGGGGAGTAGGAGGTCGCGGGCTTTTGCCAGTTTGATATTTTGCATTTTCAGATTTTCAATTTGAAGATACACAGAATCTACATGCTCGTCAAAACTGTCCATTAACGTATTTGGTGGACTCAAAATATCGATCCTATGAACATCATTTCTGTTAAGCGTTGGAACTGCTGCACCTCCATTGTACTGCTCAAGCTGTAGCTCGGATAAAAGATGGACAGCATAAATCGGTCCGACTCTTTTAAACTCCTTAACCCAAAGCGTAGTATTAAGCGGCCAAAAGTCGCACGGTACATACAGTACCGTTCCAAGGGATCCCGATCGTCCTGTAACGACTCCTGGCCCATTGACTTTTGCCACATTGTGATATCCATTGATACCTGTTGATGCATATATCGGAACATTTCCTTCCTTACGAAATTTCAAAGGCAGATCAAACCCTCTCTGCAGTGTCAGGACATCACCGACACAAGCCTTTTTCCACCCCTCCGGCACGCCGTCTTTGATCTTGACGTGTTCGTGGCCGGGGAAGCGCAGGTGGACGAACCACTCCTTGTAAAGCAGTCGCGCCGCCTGCTCCAGCAAGGCAATCCGGCGGCGGTTGTTTTCGATGAGGTCGTCGTAGGCAGAAAGGATTCCAGCAATTTCCTTTTGAATTTCCTTCCGAGGGAAAGCGACTCCAAAGTCAGGGAATTTTTTAATGGGAATACGATCGACAGTGGCGCCATTTATTATGTTGGCCTCAACTACTGCAAACCATTTTTGCGACATAAAATAGTAGTGAAGGAAGCGGGGATGGACTTTTTGCTTGTCCGCCCTGACAAGTGCCATACGCCTACCAAGGCAGCCGTGAAAATCTTCAGGAATAATTGCATACCTATGCAGAGTGGCTTCATAAGAAAAAACAATATCATCCTTTTGAGGCTTTACGCGTCGAATCCATTTTGGGAATTCTTCCTCGGAAACATGCCTGATGTCTGAGAAGTCAAGCCGCCCATCCGCAGTCACGTTCTTGATCCCGAGAAAGATTGGTCCTGAATCGGATTCTTTCGGAGTTGCATGAGGCCCGTCATAAATTCCTATGCAGAATATTTTAATTGGCCCGGACATCATTTTTATCATATACCCAACTCTCCAAAGTTCTTCCGAATCATCTCCGCCAGCTTTACCGCCTCGGCATTAAGATCCTCCAACTCCACATGAATTTCCCGCATGGCCTCTTCAAAATCGAAGTTTTCATCCTCTTCTTCGGGGGCCACGCCCACATAGCGGCCGGGGGTGAGGCTCCAGTCGTTTTTGGCAATCTCGGCGCGGTCCACCACCTTGGCCAGACCTTCCACGTCGCGCAGCTTGGCTTCGGGGAAGCGCTCGGTGAGCCAGCGGGCCTGGCGGTGGAAGTAGCGCACCTGTTTGAGCTGTTCGACGGCCGCCTGGCGGGCCATGTCGGCGGTTTTGCGAGCGCGGGTGATGTCGCGGTGATTCCAGGTGTCGCTCTCCCGGGCCTGGCACTCGGTGTCGCAGGTGTCGATGAGACGGCCAGCGATCTTAAAGAGCAGGTCGGTCTGCTTGACCAGGTCCCGGCTTAATTCGGCCAGGGGCGCCATGCGCTTCACGGCCTTTTTCAGGACAACGTTGGTGGTCTTCTGGGCCTTCCAAGCGGCCTGCTCCTTGTCCAGGGCCTTTTTAAAGGCGGCCACATCGGCTTGAAATGCAGGCAGGGCTTGTTCCAGCTCCTGGAGCGGTTCTCTGTTGGCTGCGTCTTTTTTCAAGGTCTTTATAAACGGCTGGATGGCTGATTGCAAGGCATCCACACTGCGGACAAATTCTGGCAGGGGCTCTTTAATGCAGCCTTCATCGTCCGTGCCGTTAAAACAGGCCCGGCCTTCGGCGATCATGCGGGTGCAATATCTGGACACCAGATTAAGGAAACGCTGGGTTTGGCCCCGGTAGAGCCACACCATGGCCAGGATGTTCTGCTCCTGTTCGGGCGAAAAGTCGAAGATTTTGCGGGTCACCTTGCGGAAGATGTTGCGGGCGTCGATCATCAACACCTTGTCGCGCAATGCTTCGGGCTTGCCCCGGTTGAGAAACCACAGTTCGCACGGCACGGTGCGGGTGTAGAAGAAGTTGGAGCGGATGGCGATCATCACCTCAACGGCGCAGCTTTCTACCAGCTTTTGGCGCACCTTGGCCTCGTCGCGGCCGGCGCTTGAGGATTGGGAGGACATCACGAAGCCGGCCCGGCCCTTGGCGTTGAGATAGCTGTAGAAATAGCTGATCCAGACGTAGTTGCCGTTGGAGACCTTGCCGCCTTTATTGACGCCGGGCAGACCGAAGGGCAGGCGCGGGTCGCGCTTGATCTTGTCGGCGTCGATCTCGTCCACGTTGAAGGGTGGATTGGCCATGACAAAATCGGCCTTGCCGGCAAGTTCGTGGGGGTCGTCGTAGTAGGTGATGGCCTTGCGGATATCGCCCTCCAGCCCGTGCACGGCCAGGTTCATCTTGGCCAGGCGGATGGTGGTGGGGTTTTTCTCCAGGCCGCAGAAGGTGAGCCGCTCGGTGGGATTCTGGCGCCGGCGCTCCACCACCCGGGCGCTTTGCACGAACATGCCGCCCGAACCGCAGGCCGGGTCCAGCACCGTGCCCTGGTCCGGTTCGATCACATTGGCGATCAGGGAGACCAGGGAGATGGGGGTGAAAAACTCGCCGTTGTCATGGGCTTTGAGATCGGCAAAACGGGTCAGAAAGTATTCATAGATGCGGCCGAACACATCTCCCGATGCGCGCTTGAGCTCTTCGGGATTCAAGGTGCGCAGCAGTTGGCCCAGCACCTCGTCGTCCAGCTCCTGGTACTCCGCCTTGGGCAGCAGCCCCTGCAGTCCCTGGTAATCGGCCTCGATGGACTGCATGGCCGCCATGACCGCCTTAATCCTATTGCCGCCGTCCTTCAAGGCCACCAGATAATCGAATTGGGCCTCGGGGCGCAAAAAAATGGCCCCTCTGCGGGAAAAATCCTCCTTGGCCGACGGCCTCTTTTTACCACCCCGCGAGGGCAAACCTGCCTCGATGCCGTCCTTGACCGCCAGATAGCGGCTGTAGGCATGCCGCAGAAAGATCAAACCCATCACGGGCATGAAGTATTCATTGCTGGCATAGTTGGAATTTGATCGTAAAGTGTCGGCCGCTTTCCACAGACGCTTCTCTATGGATTCAATGTGTTCGAGCTGAGCCATGCGGAACCTTTTCAATTGGTCGCACTATCAGAAATAGGGGAGCAAGTGTGCCTTTTCAGTACCATATCCAATGCACTACATGCAATGGAAAGGCTAAAACGAAAAATCCATCAAAAAGCTGCAAAAATTGGAGCTGGTGAAACACAAAAGCAGCTTATGAAAGCTTGAAGGCTACTGATGAACACCAAGGCGGAATAGAGCGCTGGCTCCGGCAGTTTGAGCGGTTACTTCTTCAGGCCGGAAGTCTTTGCCGGAGATAAAGTCAGGATTGAAGGAGGATCTTTGCAAAGACAGAATAGCTTCTCACTTCTGCCCGCTGCGCGGATGACACTCGGCGCACATGACCGGTCCGGCATTGCTCGCAAGGTGGCACCCTTTGCACCTGAGATGATACGCCCGCCGCAAAGGGATGGGATGGGTCCCGGAGACGAGCGGGGCATGGCATTCGGAACAGGGAGAGTCCTCGGATGTTTCAGTCTCGGATCGTCTTCCGTTTTCAATGACATGATGGCAGATGCCGCAATCCTCGATGGCGGCACTCTCATTATGGGAATCGTGCGCAAAAAGAGCTGCCGACCGTGCCGGCCTGGAAAACACGCTGTTGCTCACCGTCTGCATATCTTCCTGAGCGAAACCCAAGGCCATGCAGAAAGCTGATCCCGCAAGGGCCATTGCCAGAATGGCGGTTCGCTGCATCATGCGTTTCTTACTCCTCTGTTGTTCCCAGGCTTTTCCATCGTTTCATAAATGATATCGGCAAGGTATTTGACCTGCATGCCGAGCCGGTAGTAATGGTTGATCTCTTCCAGGCCGCTATGGCAGTTGTGGCAGGGGGCAATGATGATTTGAGCGGAGGTGGCTTCCAGCTGAAAGGCCTTGATACGGGCACCGAGCATGCGGGTCTGTTTATAGGGCGGCCCGCAATTGATCACGCCGCCGCCGGCCACGCAGCAGTAGTTGTGCTCCCGGTTTGGTGTCATTTCAACGAAATTCGCGCACAAAGCCTTGACCACTGAGCGGGCTTTTTCATGTAATCCAAAGCCACGCACCATGTTGCAGGGATCATGCAAGGTGACGAGCGGCTGATATTTCTTTTCTACCCGGATAAGGCCCTTTTCCAGCAGCTCGTGGTAGAAATCTATGGCATGCTGCGTCTCGATAGGCGGCATGCGCCAGCCAAGCCAGCGGTTGCCGGTATCATAAACGCTGCGGAAAGCATGCCCGCACTCGCACATGACGATTTTCTTGACGCGCAGGCGAACAGCGGTCTCGAAGTGAAACCGTTTCAGGCGTCCCATGATTTCATAATCGCCGCTATACATGGCCATGTCGCTGTTGTCCCATCCCGGCCGGGCAGGCATGGTCCAGTCCAGGCCGGCCGTGTGCATGATCACGGCGGCCTTGTAAAGAAGCCCCGCCTGGAACTTGGGCTCGGGCGCAATCACCGAATACATGATGTCGGCGCCCTCTTTTTCCAGGGGGATGCGCAGGTCAGGGATTTCGTCACGGGCATCGTCCTCCTGCCATTGAAGCGTATCGACCCATTCATCCGCCTTGACCCACATCTGATTGTAAGTGGCCGAGTGGCTGTTGACAGTATCCTGCAGATAAAGCGGGGTGACCCCCAGGGAGCGGCAGATACGGCGCACCACGGAAATCAGGTAGGCGATATCGATGCCCAGCGGGCAGTAAAGGGCGCAGCGGCGGCAAAGGTTGCATTCGGTATAGGCGATCCGCGCGGCGCCCTGGATAAATTCAGGGCTTACGCGGCCCTTTTTTTTCAACATCTCCCCGAGGGTTTGTTTGACTTTGCCAACGGGTGACCAGGAAGGGTCGTGCTCCCTGGAAAGGTAGAAATGGCAGCCTTCGGCGCAGAGCCCGCAATGCGTGCAGGCGGAGAGATAGGCCTTCAGGCGGGCACCGGTTTCGGCCGACAAAACCCGCCGGATGCCTTCGGCAATTTTTTCGGAACTCAGCCCGTTCAAGCCGGCTTCAATTCCGGCATCCCTGGCCTGAAGCCCCGCTGCAGCTCCGGCGGATGGTAGTCTTGGGTGCGTGATTCCGTCAGATTCAGGCATGCATCCTCCCTCCAGTCGATACGATGCGGAGAACATCTTCATTAATAATCCCTGGCATGCCGCACCGCGCCAAACTCCGAGCCCATGTAACTGCGGGTGAACCAGACCAGAAACATGTGGGCCAGCCGGGTGAAAGGGAGGATGGCCAGCATCACCTGGCCGGAGAGCATGTGGACGAACATCATCACCCCATAGCCCGGCCATTGCCGGCCGCAGTAGAATCCACTGAGAAACGGCAGGGCGACCAGTCCTATAAAAAGATAATCGGCCGCATCCGATATAAAACGCACCTCGGGCCGGAATACGCGGCGCGCGGCGAAAAAGATGCAGGCCGCCGGGACGATGAGGGTCATGACATCCGCCACGGGATCCGGCAGATTCCACCAGCGGAGGCCCCATGCCTCTTCCCACAAGACAATGTGGGCCAGCAAAAAAAACGGGACGAGCAGAAGACAAATGTGAAAAGAAAAAGAAACCACGGTCATGAATGGATGCATGCGCATGTTCAGAGCGCCGAAGGGCGTCATCCAGTGCACGAAGGATCTCAGGCTGTACCGCAGACTCATATAGCTCAGCAAGGATTTTTCTTTTCGCAGCAGCAGTCGCAACAGTTCCCATAAGCGGTAAAGCGTGCCGCCGATGAACACGAAAAAAGCCGCCCACATCAAAGGGCCGCTGACGATTTTATAAGCGGAATGCATCATTGCTTCCCCGTCTTGGTCTTGGCCTTTTATCCCAGTATTGCGGAGAGGGGTATGACCCGGCGCACATACCGCCCGCCCTCGATCACCGGCACCAACACTTTGTCCGACCGGGGACTGAACACCGGCGGCCACATGGCATCTGCTATCACCTGGCTGACCACGTCATCCAGGACCAGCATGTATTCACCGTCCCGTTCCGCCTTGATTGCGACGTGTCGGCTGTCGGGACTGAACACCGGCGGCCAGACCCGTTCGAAAAGGTGCCGCCAGCACCGATCGTCCACCGCGATGGTCCAGGCCCCCTTGTTCTTGACGGCCACGGCCACCTTTCGGCCGTCCGGGCTGAAGGTCAGGTCCGTGACCAATTCGTCGGCCCGCATGCTCCAGGCCATGCCGTCCAGCGCCACGGTCCATTGCCCGAATTCAGGGCAGACGATCGCGGCAATACGGCCGCCGTCCGGACTGTATTGATGCTGCCAGCATTGGACAAAACCGCGCCGCCAAAGAACACGGCTGTCCTGCGCCAAGGTCCAGCCGTCTTTGAGACGCACCGGCGCGGTGACGGTGCCATTGCAAGGATGAAACTGCGGCTCCCATAGAGCGCTGAAGGTCAGCGGCCATAATTGGCCATCCACGGCGATCGTGTACTCCTCGGGAGTCAATCGGACCTCGGCCGCCAGGTGCGCGCCATCGGGACTGAAGCAGCTGCGCCAGACATTCATGAACTTGCGTGACCAGGCGGCGCCGTCCACGGCCGCTGAAAAGGCGCCTTCGGCAAACCCGAAAATATCCCCTTCTCCCAAGGCCTTGACTTGCACCGAAGCCGCCGTCCGCAGGCCGTCCGGGCTCAGGTTCATGGCCGAGATATGGGCGAATAGATGCTCCCAGGGGACATCTTCCAGGGACATGCCGTAATGCATGTCCTGCTGGAAGGCGACGGACATGCGGCCCTGTTTGCTGAACATGGGACGCCAGACATAATCGAAGCGGTGTTCCCACAGGCGATCATCCACGGCCACTGTCCACGTCTGCGAATCGGATACCAGCGCGGCCAAACGGCCGTCGGGAGCAAAACGCAGGTGCCATGCCTTGTCAAAGGCGTGCTCCCAGGTTTGATCATTGACCCGGATGCCGAACCCGGTCTCGCCCAGATGGACGATGGCGGCGATCCGCTCACCGTCTGGACTCACGCACGGTGCTTCGACGCAGCGGTATTGGCGGCGCCATTCACCGAAGGGAATACTCTTTTCGTATGTATCCCAGTCCCATCGGTCCGGGCTGTTCATTGAACGGTCTCCTTCTTTTTGCGCGTCTCCGGACGGCTCTGTTTACTGCCCGGCTGAACTTTGTCGAGACGGTTGATGCTGATCACCGGGCAGGCCGAGCGCAGCACCACATGTCCCACAGTACTGCCCAAAAGTGCTTGTTCCGGATCGACTTCGCGGCTGTGGTGGGCCATGACGATCAGGTCGGCATTCTTTTCCCGGGAGAATTTCAAAATCTCCACGTGCGGTATTCCTTCCCTTACTTCGATGGCGTAGTTTTCAAATCCTTTCATTTGGGGAATGCAAGTCTCCTCGATGTATTTACGCGCCCCTGAGATGCGCTGCTCGATATTTTCGTAACCCCTGGTCTGACCCAAACGTAATCCGGAAATGTCGACGGCATGAAACAGATAAAGCCTGCTGCCGATATGCTTGGCGGTTTGCCAGGCGAATTTGAACGCGGCATTGGAGGCTTTGGAAAAATCGGTACCCAGGACGATGCTGCGAAGGTCCCAAAAGCAGGCATCGCATGGCCGGCTCACAATCAGGACAGGGCAATGAGCGCCCCTGGCCACCCGCTGCATGGTACTGCCCAGTATATGTCGGAAGCGATAAGAACCCACGTCTTCACGACGTGCATGGGCGCCCATGACAATCAGGTCCACATCCTCCCTGCGGGCTTTGCGCAAAATCTCGTTGGCCGGTGGACCCACCGTGCAATCGACGGCGACATGACGCACGCCCATGAGGCGTTCGGCATAGGTGATTCTCACATCTTCTTTGACCCAGGCGATGTAATCATCGGCGATCGTCTCTTCCTTGCCGGTGCGCACATCGGTGATAAAGTAGCCGGCGCCCCTGCTCGGTATTCCGAAGACATGAAAGACAAACAACCGGGCATTGTATTTTCTGGCCAGATCGAAAGCCACCGTGGCTGCAGGGTCGCAGGTTGGAGAAGCCGTCGTTGCGAAAAGAATTTTTTTAAACATCCTGGCGCCCTCCCCGGCTTGGTAATTCAGTCTCAATTCAAATATTTGCTTCATTAGTGAGCAAATACGGTGCCAAGCCGGGAGTAGTTGGTCTTACCCGCCAACAATCCCCGTGCCAGTTCCGAGCTGCGCACCGAACGGCCTGAGGTTAGCCGGGCGGAGGTCCTGCGCCGCGGCGGCCCGGCAGGGAATCGGGGCAACCCCCAAGGATTCCGTCGGTGCATCCACGGCAGGAGGCCATGCAAAGGGATGGCCAGCCGCCGGCAGCAGGCTAACGGATAGTACGACAGTTGAAAGCGTCTTGGTTATGCGACAGTAGTCGATACCTGCGTCGCCAGAATGCAACGCCTTTTGTTTCTGCCTTTTTGCTTCCTGATGGAGCAAGCGGACCCCTTGGGATTACGCTTGCCGCTTCGCAGGCGAATCCGGCACATGTTTTGCTTCTCATTTTACATCTGCAACGCAGGAGGCTGCCGCAGTGCGGTGACTCTGGCATAAAACAAGGAGCTGCGCGCCCGATGCACGATTTGCTCCAATCCTGTTGGCCCGGAAGCAATTGGTTGCTCCCCGCTCTTTTCCAACAGGATGTTCGATAAGGGGGGAAACATGAAAATAGCAGTTTCATCCAATGGCACCACTCTTGATGCGATGGTGGAGGCCCGTTTTGGCCGCTGCCCCTATTTTCTGTGCATCGACTTGGACACCCAGGCGCTGGAAGCAATCCCCAACCCCAATATTGCCTTAGGCGGCGGAGCCGGGCCGCAATCGGCACAGTTGATGGCCGATAGAGGGGTGTCGGTCGTGCTGACCGGCAACTGCGGTCCCAATGCGTTTCAAACCTTCGGGGCTGCCGGGATTCAGGTGATTACCGGCGTCAGCGGCCTTGTGCGAGAGGCGCTCGAACAATTCAGGGCAGGACGGTTGAAGCCAACCGGCGCGCCTTCGGTGCAGAGTCATTTTGGCACAGGCGGCATGGGCGGAGGCAGGTGTATGGGCGGTCGCGGAAGGGGCGGAGGCAGGGGAATGGGCGGCGGCACAGGCCGGCCGCGATGAATGGCGAGGATGGATTTCGCAGGGCAGCCCACCTGCCCAAACCCCTCGATCTGTGCCGACCGGCCTGAGAAAGATTGGCAGCTGCGGCGGCTGATGCGGTTTTCAAGCAAGCGGGCTGCGCCGGAAGTGCACGCAAAACGGCACGTAGCTCCATTCAGCTCGGGTGCACAGGCCGGCCGATATATTGCCACACATATAAGGGGGTGCCGTATGTTCGCCTTGATTTATGACACTTACGATTTGGAGCAGCCTGAAAAAAGAGTCATCTCCGTTCATAAAATCCGGGCGACCGCTGAAAAGGCCCTGGAAAAAAGAAAAAGGAAATTGGGGAAGACAACCCCTGAGTGCTATACGCGCATCGTCTGGGTCGATCGGAAGATAAAGCGCGGCGACATGGTCGCCGGCAAGGACTTCGATACCTGGAAACCCGGAGAAACGATTCCCTGGGGAGAGACGCATTCGGATACGGATTGATCCCTGTTTGCCGGCCAGTGTTCGCGGCGCCTGTGCTCATGGGCACAGAAGATCGAATCCGGAAAAGATCTTTTCAGCCGCACGCATTTCTTGGTTCCTTCCGTTCGTATTGCATCCAGGAATCAGAAAGCACCCGGAGGGTTGCTTCTCCCACCGGTCTGAGGGGCTTAACCACAGCGGAATATGAGGTCAGCCATCTTCCATTGCAGCTGAAGGAGTTATTTATCTTCTTCTCTCACCTGCCTTCCTTCTGCACTATACCTCCTCGCCCCAGGAAACCGATCATGACGTATCACATGCTCGGGGGGTCGCACATCTGGGTCTGTACCCCCCGAGCATGAGTTGCAATCCTGCAACCATCTCTCCGCCTTCTCAGCATGCCCCACTTTGCTGCTGATGTCGGCAGGTCCGTTATTCAGGCATATGAAATTCTCCCACTTGCCCACCCCGGGGCCGCGCCAATCATTTAGATCGACGCGGCCGACTGGGGATTGCGGGCAGCATCAGCCCGTGGTGCCGACGGTTTCGATGTCACTCAGGCGCTTTTTGATCGCCTCCAGTTCCGACTGCAAAGCATCGGCGTGGTTTTTCAAGGCCTGCTTTTCCATTGCCGGATCGGACTGCGCAACGTAGGGTGGCGGAAATCCGTAGGGTGCGGCATATCCGCCGAAGCGTTGCCAGCCCGGCACACCGGTGGCATAGAACATATTCCGCCATCCGCGGCCGCCGCCGTATCCTCGATTCCAGGCCCCCCGGCCTCTTCCCAAGCCTGTCCCCAAACCGCGGCCGGGAGCAAAATGAGCATACCCCGGCATTCCATTCCCAGCGCAGTATCCTGCCGCTCGTCCAGTCATCGAACCCATTCCCATGGGTCCTGTGCGATCTCCTCTTGGCATGGTCGTATCCTCCTTTACTTAGATTGTCTGGTCATCATGGCTCCGCACTGCGGGCATTGGCGCTCGACGCAAGGCATGCCGCGTTCATGCGGTGCCGTATGTCCGCACTGCAGACATACGCAGGCCCCGACCGGCCCGGCCGCCAGCGAACCACGAATTCTTCCAGGCCTTTGGCCGCCCTGCCCCGGTCCTTTGCCGCCCCCCGCCCCCCTGCCACGTCCTTTTTGGTTCATCATACTCACCTCCTGATGATGCATTCCCCTGAAACGGCCCCTGGGCCGACAGCCGGGCATGCAGAATTTTTCGCGTTCCAATTGCCCGCTCTGCCAGGCCTCGATCACATGGCGCAGATCGCCGGCCACAAACGGAATCACCTGGATCCCATAGGCAGTCAGCAGGACATGCATCGGTCTGGAAATGGCTCCGCAAACCAATGTGCCGACCCCCAGGCTCAATAACCGCAAGGCCTTTTGGACCGGCAGCTCGTGGGCCGGAAAAGAGAGCGTCCGGCCGGCCAGGCGGCCGGTCTCGGATGCGACGAGCTGTATCTGCCGCGCCGTATCGAAAACCGGCGCAATCCGGTCGCCCCAATAGGAAAATGCCGTTTTCATGGTTGCATCCCGAACATGTTCGCATCTTTGAACGAGCAAAAGCGGTGCCAAATAGGGCTTTGGGCTGTATGGGCGGGCAAGTAATTGAAATAAGATGTCTTCCTTCCTGCGCCGCAGCGGAGGGAGTTCGACCCGCACCACGTTCACGCGATAGTAAAGATCCTCCCGGAAGCGCCCCTGGCGGACCTGTTCGGCCAGGTCTGTGTTGGTGGCCACGACCACGCGGACATCCGCGGCTTCGGAGCGCGTCACACCCAGCGGCTCGTACGTCCGGTCCTGCAGCACCCGCAACAGCTTCACCTGAAGTGCCGGACTGATCTCGCCGATTTCGTCGAGGAAAAGCGTCCCGCCTTTGGTCAACGCAAAAGCGCCCGGGTTTATCTTTGTTTGCGCCGGTAAAACCTCGACCACCCGCTGCATCAGCGGGCTTTCGTCATCATGCGTTGCACTTGTGCGACGCCTTCCCCGCTCGTTTTGCAGAAGTGGAACGGTCATCATTTACGATTCAGCAGTTATGATGGGGTTTCTGCGCCGGCGCCGGAGGTCTGACAGCGGAAGAAATCGACCGATGGGACATCCAAGCGCTGGCTGAAGATCGACTCTGAACGGGGTCGCTACCCATGCCTGGGTCTGTCCGGCATACTCTTTGCTGTTTGAATCATCCAAATCGCATTTCGAAATTATTCCTGCAAGGAGCCAAATAATGGACAAGGAAGAAAAAGCGAGTGTGAAGGAAAGAAAATTGGCCGACCCCATCCAGGCATCCATCGATGCAGCCACCCAGGAAATGATCCGGCATGCCCAGAATCTAGGGATCGAAACCATTTTCGACCGCGCCGAAAACATGAAGCCGTGCAATATCGGGGTGCAGGGGACCTGCTGCAAAAACTGCGGCATGGGTCCTTGCCGGCTCCCTCTCCCGAAGAGCGGCATAGAAGGTCCGGACGAACGCAAAGGTTTATGCGGCGCATCGGCCAACACCATCGCGGCGCGCAACTTTATCCGCATGATCGCCGGCGGCGCCGCGGCGCACTCGGACCACGGCAGATGCGTGGCCGAAGTGTTTTTATCAGCGGCGATGAAGGAAACGGATGCCTATCGGATCAAAGATGTGCAGAAGCTTCTGACCGTCGCCGCAGCGCTGGAGGTGGCCACCACGGTGGAGGAAAACGGTCGGACGCTTGATCGTGACGTGGATGAAATCGCACGCGAAGTCGCGCAAAAAGCCATCAACGAGTGGGGCAAATCCAGCGGCGAGCTGCTCTATCTGAAACGGGCGCCCGAGGCGCTGTACACGAAATGGAAGAATCAGGGCGTGCTGCCCAGGAACATCGATCGGGAAATTGTCGAGATCATGCACCGCACGCATATCGGTGTGGACCAGGACTACAAGAATCTGATGAAACAGGGCACCCGCGCCGCGATTGCCGACGGCTGGGGTGGCTCCATGCTGGCAACGGACCTGCAGGATGTTCTTTTCGGAACCCCCTACCCGGTCCAATCCGAAGCCAATCTCGGCGTCTTGAAAAAGGATTGTGTCAATCTGGTGATTCACGGGCACGAGCCGGTGCTTTCGGAGATGATCGTAGCCGTGGCGCAGACCAGGGCGATGGAAGAATACGCGAAATCCAAGGGCGCCCGGGGTATACAGCTTTCCGGGATCTGCTGCACGGCCAACGAAATACTCCAGCGCCACGGGGTGCCGCTGTGCGGCACCTTCTTACAGCAGGAACTGGCCATCATCACCGGTGCCTGTGATGCCATGGTGGTGGATATCCAGTGCATCATGCAGAACATCGCCAATGTGGCCAAATGCTTCCACACCAAGCTGATCACCACCCATCCGATCGCCAAAATGGAGCAGGACAATGTCATCCACATTGAATTCGACGAACACCACGCCATGGAAGATGCCGAACGGATCGTGCGGCTGGCCATCGACAATTTTACGAACCGCAAGGCGGAAGTGATGATTCCGCGCCACAAGAATGTGCAGATTGCGGGCTTCGGCGTGGAATCGATTCAGTACCATCTGGGCGGGACCTTTCGCGGGTCCTATTACACGCTCAATGACAACATCATCAACGGCCGCATCCGCGGTATCGCGGGGGTCGTGGGGTGCAACAATGCCCGCACGCGGCACAACGAAGGACACCTTGAGGTGGTCAAGGAACTCATCAAAAACGATGTGCTCGTGCTCACCACCGGGTGCAACGGCATCGCCTGCGCCATGGCAGGGCTTTTGACGCCGGAATCGGCTGCCGTGATGTGCGGTCCAGGCCTGGCGGAAGTGTGCGAGACGGTCGGCATCCCGCCGGTGCTGCACATGGGTTCCTGTGTGGACAACAGCCGCATCCTTCTGGCGGCGACCGAGGTGGTCAAGGCCGGCGGTCTGGGCAAGGACATCAGCGACCTGCCGGTGGCCGGCAGCGCGCCGGAATGGATGAGCGAAAAAGCCATCAGCATCGGCCACTATTTCGTCGCCTCGGGGGTCTATACGGTTTTCGGCGTGACCCTGCCCGTTTCGGGCGCACCGGCGTTCCGGCAGTATTTATTTAAGGATCTTGAAAAGCTGTACGGCGGCATGTGGGATCTGGAGGCGGACCCCGTTCTGCACGCCCGCAAGATGATCGCGCAAATTGACCGCAAACGCAAAGAGCTGGGCATCGATCGATCCAGAGAAAGGGTGTTGACCGACATGGCGGATCGCCGGGAGCTGCAGGCCGGATAGGCGCTCTGACCCGCGCCGGATGCATTGGCGAGGAGTGAAGAATTGAGCATTGGGATGGCGAAAGATCCGTCATTGTTGTTCAGACCACACTGAAGGAAAGAATGGACAGTGAAAGCGGCATAGGCTTTTGCGCTGATGAAAGAAAGAGAGTTGCTGCCATGCAGGTGGCATTGACCGTTTGGGAAGGGCGTATTTCTCCTCTTTTCGACTCTACGCGCATGCTGCTCGTGGCGGAGGTAAAAGGGCGCAGGATAACCGCACGGCATTATGAACCCCTTGACTGCGATTCGGCTTTTTCGCGGGCCGACAGGCTCAATGCCCTGGGGGTGGATGTGCTGATTTGCGGCGCAATATCCGACGCATTCGCCGACTCGATCGAAGCACGGGGTATAAAGCTGGTTCCTTTTTCATCAGGAGAGGTCGAAGAAGTCCTGAAAGCATACCTGACGGACGACATAGCTTCGGGCCGCTACCACATGCCTTAAAGTGGAGAAGCGCTTATGCAGATAACGAAAGGGGGAGCGTTTATGGGACCCAAATATTTGAAAACGGCCGTTGAGCAGAGAAGTGCGGTGCGTTCGAGCGTCGACCTTCCCATTGCCCTGTCCTGCTTTCAGGCCAGAAACGATTTTATTCTGTTTGAGGCCAGGGCCTGCAATCAGAGCGCTTCGGGGCTATGTTTGCAGACTTCTCAGAAGTTGTGCAAGGATATGGTTGTCTTTATCCGCGCGCTGAATTGCGATCGGGACTCAGACAGTACGGCGGCATTGCTCAAGAGCGCAGCTGTGGGAGAAGTGCGATGGTGTCACCCCATCAAGAGCCGGCAAGGGGAGCACTATGCGACCGGTATACGATACTTTTAAGCCTGGCTCTTTGCGGAAGTTTGATTGTTCTCATAGAAAATTGCTTCGCAAGTACATAGGGTAGTCAACTCCCGCGAAGCCGGTCCAGGAGCATCCCATGATCATCAGTGTCGCCAGCGGCAAGGGCGGAACCGGCAAAACCACGATCGCCACCAACCTGGCCGTCAGCTTGGGGGCCGATGTGCAGTTGCTGGATTGCGATGTGGAAGAGCCCAACGCGCACCTTTTCATCAGGCCTGATATCCGGCAGGTCGAGACCGTCACCACCCCGGTCCCCGAAGTGGACATGCAAAAGTGCACCCTTTGCGGAAAATGCGCGCAGATATGCCAGTACAAGGCGATCGTGGTCCTCGGCAGCACGGTGCTTCCCTTTGTCGAGCTGTGCCACAGCTGCGGCGGCTGCATGTGGGCATGTCCAGAAAAGGCCATCCGCGAAACCGGCCGCGAGTTGGGCGTGATCGAACGGGGGAACAAAAACGGGCTTGAATTCGTGCAGGGCAAATCACGCGTCGGGGAGGCCATGTCGCCGCCTTTGATTCGCAAGGTGCGTGAATACACGCGGCCGGGCGGTTTGACCATCATCGATGCGCCTCCCGGGACCTCATGCCCGGTGATCACCTCGATGAGGGGCGCCCATTTCGTTGTCCTGGTGACCGAACCCACGCCTTTCGGCCTGCATGATCTCAAGCTGGCGGTCGGGGCGGTGCGGATCCTTAAGATTCCCTGCGGTCTGGTCATCAACCGCGCGGATATGGGCGATGATCGCGTCAAGGCCTATGCCGAAGTGGAAGGATTGCCCATCCTGATGGAGATTCCTTTTGATAGGCGGATAGCGGCAGCCTACTCGAGGGGCGAGATGCTCGTGGATGTACTTCCCGAATGGAAAGAGCGGTTCATAGATCTCTACCGGCAGATTGAAGCCAGAGCGGCCATAGCTGCAGAAATGTAAGGCGAAAGCCCTGGGGTTGTCTCGGCGGCGAAGTGTTTGGCGTGTAGAGAGGTTCTGAAAGGGATAGTATGAAAGAACTGGTCGTGATCAGCGGCAAGGGCGGAACCGGCAAAACGAGTCTGCTGGCGGCTTTTGCCTCCCTCGCCGAAAAGAAGGTTTTATGCGATGCCGACGTGGACGCGGCGGACCTGCATTTGATCTTGAATCCAATGATTCGCGAACGCCATGATTTTGTTTCCGGCCACACCGCGGGGATCGATGCGGAAAGATGCACCCGGTGCGGCCTGTGCCGCGAGCTGTGCCGCTGGAACGCTATCGACGAAGATTTCGTGGTGGATGCCATTGCCTGCGAGGGCTGCGGCGTTTGCTATTACTTCTGCCCCGAAAAGGCGATCGCTTTCCCCTCCAGCACCTGCGGCGAATGGTTTCTTTCCGATACGCGTTTCGGCCCCATGGCCCATGCACGGCTGGGAATCGCCGAGGAGAACTCGGGCAAGCTGGTCACCCTGATCCGGCAGGAAGGCAAGAAGCTGGCCGCGGAGAAAAATCTCGATCTGCTTCTCACCGACGGTCCCCCGGGGATCGGCTGCCCGGTCATCGCCTCCCTGGGCGGAGCCACGGCTGTGCTGATTGTGGCCGAACCTACGGTATCGGGCCGCCACGACATGGAGCGGGTAGTTCAATTAAGCGATTTTTTCAAAATTCCCGCCATGGTCTGCATCAACAAGTTCGATCTTAATCCCGGACAGGCGGAGGCGATCGAGCATTTCGCCCGCGAAAACAATGTCGAAGTCGTGGGGCGCATTCCTTTCGATCCCGTGTTCACGAAGGCGATGGTGCAGGGGCAAACGATTTGTGAGTATGACGGCAGCAGCCAGGGTGCGGCGGCGGTCCGCAAAATATGGGAGCGCGTGGCTCAACGGTTGACGCCTAAGCGGACTTGATTACCCAGGTAAACCGCTTTTTCACATACGGGAGGTCACTCCATCAGCATCACGGCGCAGGCAAGCACGGTGGTCCACAATCCGCTTTTATGCCCATGGGTCGCCTTGGCGATGCTGCGGCTGACGAACAGACGGTCTTTGCCGGCCACGTAGTGTTGCTTGCGCTCGTCCCAGGCCTTGTCCGCATCCAATTCGATGCCCAGCGTGGAAGCAAGCATGGTGGCCGCCAGATCTTCGGCAAAATCGCCCGACTGCCTGGCATTCTGCCCGAACCCATGATGTTCTGAAATATAACCGTACTGCCTTTTATCCTTGGGCTGGGCCAGACCTATGGCCGCGGTCACCAATCGGCTGGGCTCATTGGTCTCTTCCCTGGCCAGGACAACGAACGTTATTTTCCCGGGCGCCAGGCGGGTTAACCCTTGTTCTTTGGAAATGATTTTGCAGTCCGGCGGAAAGATGCTCGAAATGGTCACCAAATTGCATTTTTCGATTCCTGCGTCGCGAAGCGCCAGCTCGAAACTCTGCAGTTTGTTGCGGTGGTACCCCACGCCCTTGGTAAAAAACATGCTCTTGGGCACAATTTTCTGCGCTGCTGATTTCATTCCGTATCTTCATCCCCTTTCAATCTCCGCTCACCGGCATCTGAGGGCGCCGGCGTCCTGACCGGCCCGGCATCGCAAAGATATCATCATCGATGCCGCCGCGCAACCAGGCCTCAATGATTTCGTTCACATCGCCTGCCACGTAGTCGATGACCTGGAAGCCATAAGCCGCCAGAATGGATGCCAAGGGCTGGGAAATGGCACCGCAGACCAGGATGTTGACGCCCCATTCGACCAAGCATAGCACTTTTCGTACAGGCGCCTCTTCATTGAATGCGACCAATCGCCGGACCAGCCGGTCATCGGCATCCTTCTCCACGATAAGGGCCTGCCGGGCTGTATCGAAGAGCGGTGCGATACGGTTGTTCCAGGTCGCGAAAGCCGCTTTCATTTAACTCTTTTCAGTTGACGGCGGGCGGCGCGGCATTGTTCGAGTTCCTTGATCTGTTGCTCCAAATCCCGGCATTCGAGACGAAAGCAGCGCACATCCCCGCGTTTGCCGGGATCGATGTATTCGGCGAAGTAGTGAAAAATCGTTTGATCGGTCACGGATGCCAGCTCGAAAAGCAAGCCGCCCAAACGGGTGGCGGTACGATAGTAGTCAGCCACATCGAGTGGACGGGCATTGATATCCTGCACCATGCGTTTGAGCGCCTGGTAGGTATCGGCCTGCCGGAGGATGGCCAGCTCGGATCCCAGAAGGTTTTCCAGCCTTCTTTGCTTCAACTCTTCAAGCGTGAACCGATCCATACGTCGATCCTCGAAGGGTCAAAAGCGCCGGGGGCGCAATCGAATTCGATACCGATTCCGATTCCGAGACTGGCCGATTAATCAAGCAAAACAGATCCTGAAAGCGGTACTTTAGAAGACAAGATTATACGTTACTGAATTTATACCTTCGAGCCCTTAATACTTGGTTTCATAAATCCGGTGACGTATAATCCGATCGGGCCGCTAACGATGAAGTCCCCTTTGAAAAAGGGCGGGCCATCAAGTCCCCCTTTGAAAAAGGGGGGAGCTGCTGCCCGTGACGTTCAAGGGGGGAGCTGCTGCCCGTGACTTTCCGGGGCGAGCCGCTGCACTCTACTTTTCAATCGCCACCGAGCAAAGTGCTTAAACCGTCTTCCTAACATTTCCCTATTCGTCATCTGTATCCTCCGGGTGAAATATACGTCACCCCTGTGTGTACTTAGGCCCGGAGTTTGGCTACATTTCCGTCTCCGGGTGAAAGACATTCACCTCTTTGAGGTCGTCTCGCAAATATTCACGCTCTTTGGGCCCTAGTATGCCCAGGGAAAGACAAATCAACGTCCACAGGTGCACCACGCCATAGCCCCCGCCGTAATGCTCGTTCAACTCATGAATCTGCGCATGGCAGTTGTGACAGCCCGCAATACAATAATCAGCCCGGGTGGCCTGGATCTGTTGATCCTTCAAGCGGCCGTATTCAAGCCGGGCTTCTTTGTATCCCGACTGCAGAAACCCCCCGCCGCCGCCGCAGCAGAAGTTATTGGAGCGGTTGGGGTGCATGTCGATGAAGTTTTCTTCTCCCACCACCGATTTGACCACGAAGCGCAGGTCCTCGGCAATGGGATCGCCGTAGCTTTTGCGCACGATCTGACATGGGTCCTGGACCGTGAACTTGATTTTAAGGTCCTTGTTCCATTCCGCATTGACCTTGAGTTTGCCTTCCCTGATCCAGCGGGCGTAATATTCGTATATATTCTTCACCTGGAAGCTGTGCGGGATGTTGAACTTTTTCAGTCCTGCCAGGACTGAGAAGGTCACGTGCCCTCACTCGGTGTTGAGAAAGATCTTGCAGCCCAGGTCCTCCGCCTGTTTGGCCGCGGTGCTGGTGATCTGCTTCCAGGCTTCGTCGTCGGCCAGAAACATGCAGTAGTTCTCTCCGCCCCAGCCCTTGGAGCCATAGGTCCAGTCGGCGCCCGCCAGATGCAGTATCTTCCACAGCGGCACCATTTCATCGGGTTCGGTGACCGGCTCGCGCGAGTTCTGGTTCAGGAAGAACTCCGCAGCCTGCTTGTCGATGGGGGCTTGCATCTCGGCGAACTCGGGCTGGGCTTCCTGGTATTCGGAAAGGACATCTTCCACCACGAATTTGAAATCCTCGGGATCGGTGCCCATGGCGCTGCAGCTTTCGTTGCGCAGGGCCATGTCGCAGGAACCCAGAATGCCCTTGGGCCTTTCCTGGCGGGGCCACAAAGCGCGGGCATTGTAGACCAGCTGCGGGATGTTGATCTGCATGGGACAGACGTAAACGCAACGCTGGCACATGGAACACATCCATACCCAGTTGGACTTTCTGATCTCTTCATCCATGCCCAGGGCGGCCATACGCAGAAATTTGCGCGGGTCCATATTTTCCAGCCCTGTGGCCGGACACCCGGACGAACAGGCGCCGCAGGTCAGGCACAGGTTCAGGTTGCCGCCCTCGGGCAGCAAGGACTTGACCTTGTCAAGGAACGTCTGCCGCTTCAATCCGCCTAACCTGATGGGTTGATCGGTCATGGTTGTTTTCTCCTCTTGTAAGTATCCCGATTATGGACGCCCCAAAGCCAACGACACACACCACCGCATCATGAGCAAAGCATTCAGCATGCCAAAATTGTCTGCAACCAGCGGCCCGGCCGCAAAAAGCAGGGCCCGGAAATGGACCTGCGGGGTAAGTCCGCGCCAGCCTTGTGTATTCACGCAGGCTATTAACTAGGACACTAACTAAGCGCAGCAGTCAATGAGATGGTGACAAGCGGAGGCCCCCAAACTCCAGGCGGGGATGGGGAAAGGCGGGATCGTTGCAGAATGCATGGTTATCGTCGTCTGCCGCGGCCGTCGGTATCGGGTACTTCGATCCCATGGGCGTTGATCTTGCGATACAGGGTGGCGACGTCGATGCCGAGATCTCTGGCGGCCATCTTGCGGTTGCCCCTGTGATGGTGCAGGGTTTGGGTGATCACCTGCTTTTCAAGGTTGCGCAGGCTCATCGGCCCGAGGTTTTCTCCGGCCGCTGCAATTTGCGGGCGAAACTCGGGCGGCAGATGAGCGAGGGTGATCACACTGTTCCGGCACAGCACAAAAGCCTGCTCGATGATATTCTCCAGTTCGCGGACATTGCCCGGAAAATCGTAAAACATCAGGCGCGCGACCACGTCGTCGGAGACACCGGCGATATCCTTGCCTTGCAGGCGGTTGAATTTGCGGACCAGGTGGTCGATCAGCAAGGGGATATCTTCGCGCCGTTCCTTCAGACTGGGTAAAACCATATGGATCACGCGAATACGATAGTAAAGATCCTGGCGGAACTGTCCGCCGCGCACCAGATCGGCCAGATTCCGGTTGGTGGCGGCCACCACGCGGATATCCACCGGCCTTGAACGCACCGCGCCCAACGGCTCGATGGTGTGATCCTGAAGCACGCGCAGCAATCGCGTCTGCATCAGCGGCGATATATCGCCGATCTCATCCAGGAAGATGGTGCCGCCGTCGGCCAGTTCGAAACGGCCGGGCTTGTCCCGTTTGGCATCGGTGAATGCCCCGGCCTTGTGTCCGAACAGTTCGCTTTCCAGAAGGGTATCCGGCAAGGCCGCGCAATTGACCGCCACAAAGCGTTTGTCGCGGCGCGGCGATAAATTGTGAATGGCCCGCGCGAACAATTCCTTGCCCGTTCCGCTGGCGCCTTCGATCAGCACCGTGCTGCTGCTTTCGGCAATTTGCGGCACTATTTTGAAGACCTGCATCATGGCGCTGCTGCGTCCGACAATATCCTCAAAGGTATAGCGGCTCTCCAGTTCCTTCTGCAGTTGCTCGATCCGGCTGAGATCCTGAAACGTCTCGACCCCGCCGATGATCGTGCCTTGTTTATTTTTCAGGATCGCTGTCGAGATGCGGATCGGCACCCGAAGGCCCTGGTTGTTGACGATGTGCGCCATGGCGTTGACCACCGGCCGGCCTGTTTCGAAGGTCTGTCTCAGGGCGCAACCCTTTTCGCAGATGCTTGCGTGAAACACATCGCAGCAGGCATTGCCGAGGGCCTCGCGGCGGGAAATGCCGGTGATGCGTTCGGCCGCCCGATTGAAGGCCGTGATGCGCCAATCCGGCCCCACGGTAAAAACACCCTCGTTGATGGAGTCGAGAATGACATCGCGCTCCTGTTCTTCTTTCAATGTGCTCATGGGTCATCCCCTATTCGTGCAAATGACATTGTCTATAGCTCGTATTCTTTGCATGTTGCACGAATACGGTCAACTCAATTCCACCCCCTGCGGTCCATTCATTCTATGGGTTGGAGGAATTTCGAATATCAAAAAAATCCTGGCATGTGGGTTGCTATGTGTTTTGCGCATTCACTTTTTCGGTTTGGCGCCAAGGAGGATGTCAGTGGAGAAGATATTGATCGTGGGATGCAAAAAAGCCATGGACGACCTACCATGACAACGATCGCATTGCCCGAAGTCACCCGGGCCGAGGTAACCATCCTGATCGACAACTATACCGACCTTTTGCTGGGAGACACCGCAAAGGTTCAGCGCCTGCGGCTTGCGCCGCCGGCTGCGCCCCTGGCGGAGCACGGCCTGGCCTACCTGGTCAGCGTGCATGCCGATGGACGCAGATATACGCTCCTCATGGATGCGGGCATTTCGGGCAGCTGCCTGGTCCATAATGCGGCCCTGCTTTCGTCCAGCCGGGCGGCGCGAACCGGTGTGGTCACCCACAAGCTGGAGGATGCGCGGTGCGTCGTGCTAAGCCATGGGCATTTCGATCATTTCGGCGGTTTGATGCATGTATCCGGTGCGATCGGCAGGAAAATTCCGCTTCTCTTGCATCCCGGCGCCTTTGCCGTGCGCAGGGTCAAAACAGGCGCGGAATCGTTTGCGACCATGCCCGTTCTGGAGGAAGAAATTCTCGCGGCGAATTTTGCCGTCGTGGATAAACGCGAGGCCGCTTCCACAACGGCCGAAGGCCACATCCTGCTGACCGGCACGGTGGCGCGCAGCACTTCTTTTGAGAAAGAAACGCCCTACCTGCAGTCCAAGCAAAAGGAAGAGTGGCGCCCGGATCGCTTCGAAGACGATCAGGCCATTGCCTTTCGCCTGAAAGATCGTGGATTGGTTGTTCTCGGCGGTTGTTCGCATGCCGGCATCATCAATACGGTCGAACACATCCGCAGGGTCAGCGGAGAAGAAAAGGTGCACGCCGTATTGGGCGGCTTTCACCTGAGCGGCGCAGATGACCGTTTGATCGAACAGACGGTGGCGGCCATGCAACAGATCGGCCCGAGCCTGCTCGTGCCAACCCATTGCACCGGCTGGAAAGCCATTAACGCCTTTGCCGCCGCCATGCCGGACCAATTTGTCCTCAATACAGTGGGGACGACCTACCTTTTCACGGGTTAACAGCACCGAGGCGTCGGAGAGGGAGACCGATATGCAAAAAATAGCGATCACCAGCGAGGGTCCAACTTTGGATGATGCCCTGGACCCCCGCTTCGGACGGGCGGCCGGATTTATTATCGCAGATCCCCGGACCCTCGAGTTCGAATATGTGGACAACGGCGCCGGTCAGGCCCTGGCCCAGGGGGCCGGCATTCAGGCGGCCGAAAATATTGTCCGGGCGGGGGCGCAGATCCTTTTGACCGGATACGTGGGGCCCAAAGCTTTCAAGGCGTTGCAGGCCGCTGGTATCAAAGTGGCGCACAACCTGGACAATATGACCGTCCGCCAGGCTGTGGAAAGATACAATCGCGGTCAGGTGGAGTGGGCCGGCGCCCCCAATCGCATGGGCCACGGCCGGTAAATGTGGCCGGGCAGCGCAAAGGGCGCACCGGCAAAGCCATCTTTCGACCTCATAGGTTTGACACTTTGAGAATCATAAACCGAGTTGAAAGGAGAAAAGCGCATGAACAGAGTTATCGCCATTCCATCTGAAAACCCGGGTGGCCTGGATGCCGGATTAGGAGCCCACTTCGGCCACTGTGATTTATATACCCTGGTCACCGTGGAAGACGGCAAGGTGGGCAACATCAGGGTAATTCCCAATGTGCCCCACCAACAAGGCGGCTGCATGGCTCCGGTTCAGCATTTGGCCGGCAACGGCGTCAACCAGTTGATCGCCGGCGGAATGGGATTGAGGCCCTTGATGGGGTTCAAACAAGCGGGTATCGAAGTCTATTTCGGCGGCGCCGCCCAGACTGTTGGAGAAGCGGTCCAGGCAATGCTGGCCGGACAATTGCCGCAGTTCAAACAAGAGCATACTTGCGGTGGCGGTGGCGGCCACTAGAAGGCAAACCAGCTTGCCCGAGCCTCCAATCCAGGGGCCGGGGCAGGCTGTCCGGTTCATGGGCTTGAATTATGGAGACAAAACATTCACAGCATTTGGAAGAGGTGATAGCGGTCCTGCCTTCCGGGAGGCGATTCTGCCAGCACGCGGGCCACAATTTGGAAAACTGTCGCAGTGTGACCTCAAGCGCGGATGGTGTCGGAAGTTGTGGAGACAAAATCCAGGTCGATCTCCGCGTGAGGGGCGGCTTGCTTGAAGAGGTTAAATGCACACCGGAGGGTTGCCTTTACACTGTGGCGTGTGCCAGCGCCATGAGCATGCTGGCCACAGGCTGCAGTATCGAGCAGGCCTTGAAGCTTCAGCCCGAAGATGTAGCGCGTAAGCTGGGAGAATTGCCCGAAGATCACCTGCATTGCGCTCGCCTGGCGATAAACACCCTGGGGGATGCCATCGCCGAATATTATCGGAAGACACTCGCTATCGACAGAGCAAAGATCGGCGGTCGATCGCCTGGTGCTGGAAAGGAATAGCTGTGCCCATTTTTGATATGAAATGCCTGGATTGCGGTTATACAGGAGAAGTGCTGCTGATCGACCGGGCAGCGCCCATGCAATGTCCTTCCTGCGGCAGTCAAGCAACGACCAAACTGATGTCCGCGCCCAGCAGCTTGACCGGTCGCAGCGGTCAACACCTGCCCGGCCCGCAGGACACGGCCTGCTGCGGCAGTCACCCAGGCCAAGCGGCCGCTTGTGCCGGCCCGGGATCTTGTTGCGGCCGGCGCTGAAGGATGAAACGCAAGGACCGGCCCATGCGCTCGATCGTATTGGTGTCACCCCTGCTAGATCGGTGGCAGGAATTTGCCCATGCCTTAAAAGCCGGCATCCAGGTTGGTATTATCAATGCCCGGTCCGGCAATGAGGCCTTGGAAGCGGCCCGGACCGCCAATCCGGTGGCAATGGCCATTGACGTCCAACTTGGCGACATGTCGGGAGTTGATCTGGTCAAGCGCCTGCTTCGCCTCAACGCCATGATCAACATCGCCCTGGCCAGTGATGAGCCGGAAGAACACTTTCATGCAAAGACAGAAGGCCTCGGCATCTTGATGAAACTATCGTCCATCCCCAATTCGGCCGAGGCCGCCGGCTTGATCGCGTGCCTGCGGCAGGTGACGGAACTGCCCTGATGCACCTGCCGGCCCGCGCCCCTCCGGTGAGGCGGAGCCGCCGATAAGACATCACCTATTCACCGGCAGCCAGTTTCATGCCCAACATTCTTGCCTTTTTCCTGATGCGCGCGGACAGTTCGGGTTCCGGGCGGCCGGCCGCCTGGCCGATGAACAACACCCCTACGGTTCTGGCGCCGAGCATTCCGGCGGCGTTCTTGAGCAGTCCGACCATGCGGGAGGAATTGCGGCTCACCAGGGCCGGTGCAGCCGATGAGGCCACCACGACGGCCCGCCGCGGCCTGGCCGAATTGCGCACCTTGGGTGCGCGCATGCCCCAGGGCCAATAGGCAAAGCAGGCCAGCCGCTCGATGAAACGCTTCATCAGGGCGGTGACCGTGCCGAAATTCATGGGGCAGGCCATCACAATGGCGTCCGATTGCTCCAAGGCATTCAAAATCTCCGCCATCTCGTCGGGCAGCACGCACTCCCCGCGCTGCGGATCTTCATCCTGCATACAGGTCCGGCAGTTGGTGCAAAAGGAGACCCGCCGATCGATCAGATAGATCTTGGTGACCTTGGCCCCTTTTTCGGCGGCCGCGCCCAAGATCTCATCCACGGCCGTATCATTCACCCCGCCTTTGCGGTAGCTGCCGATAATTGCGGTTATTCTGGTTGGCTTTGGCATGGTCCTCATTTATGTAATCGCTTGATTGTTTAATGATTGAAGGGTTAAAGGTTCAACAGCCTGCTTGCCCAACCCGCCGAATACCCGGTCAAAGGATCGAAGCACGAACGAATTGAGGCGTTAACGAATCCCGAACACGCCGGCCGTTATCGTCCCGATAAAGCACCAATGGAATTCACCTTCCGGGGTGGTGACGGCGCTGCTGGTCGCATACGCTGAAAAGGAGGTTTCGTTGAGGGTGCGGATCCGGTATTCATAGGTGGTTTCGCTGGTTACGCTGACGTCGGTATAGCTCGTCGCGTTGGGCGGCGTTTCGACAATCTGGATAAAATCAGCACTCCCCTGGACGCGGCGCTCGATGATAAAACCCAGTTCATCGTCGCTGTTGTCGGTCCAGGTCAGATCGATGCGATCGAAGGAACCGGCCGTGCCGCTCAGAGCGGAGGGCGCAACCGGCGGCGCGCCGCCGATGAACGCACCCAGGGCAAAGGCGGCTTGGATTCCGGCGGGACCCAAATCGACCGTCGTGGCAACGGGGGGATCGGCCGTAATGTCGATCTCACTGATGGTGCTGACGGGATCGGCTTCGGGCCCCTGATTGATCACGTAGGCAAAGTCGCCATTGATCGGCGCCGCAACACCCAGCGGCTGCGTACCTACGGTCACCTGGCGCGGCGACGAAAAAGTCACGACTGCGTCATTGTTGATCGGAAACACCGTGACCCTGTTGAACCTGCCCGAGATATCATCGTCGCTGTTGGTGACAAATAAAAAGTCGCCCCGCGATCCTACGGCGACACCCCAGGGACCCGGTCCTGCGTTGATTAATGTGAAAACCACTTCATCGGTGCTGGTGCGGATCACACTGACACTGTCGGAGCCGTTGTTGGCCACAAAGACATGGCGGCCATCGGGTGTTGCCGCCACGCCGATCGGCTCATTGCCGACGGCCAGGCCGGCTATTGTTACCTCCGGTGTACCGTCATCGGTAATGACGGACACCGAACGGCGCAGATTATTGGCCACATAGACCTTGACCTGGTCGCCGCTGGCGACAGCGGCAACCCCCAAGGGGCCGTCCCCAAAAACGCCGCTTGAACTATCCCCTATCGGGATGGTGGCAGTCACTGCGCGCGTGGCGGTATTGATCACGGAAACCGATTCGTCTCCCGCTACGGTATCGCTGCCCGAATTGGTCACATAGGCAAAATCTCCGCCCGGCGCAACGGCCACCCCGCGCGGCCGGACGCCCACATTCACCGGCGTGGGAGCATCCGGTTCTGCGGAAAAATGACTGTCGTCGAGGAAAAAGATCCGGTTCTGACCTTCGCCCGCACAGGTCACGATCACGAAACTGCCGTCGGGCGCCACGGCCGCACCAAAAGGCCGGCATGCCGGATCGGTAAAAGTGAATGTTACCGCATCGGTCGGGTTGTTCGTGTTGACCCGCACGACCCCGTCGAAACCGGGAATATAGGCGTAGGTGACGGCCCACACGGGCCGGATGGGCAGCAGGAGGATCATCCCCAAGAAAGCAAGCAAGACCGGGCACACGCGCTTCATAGGACTCCTCGGCATCTTCAGTTCGTTTCGAATGGAGACAGCCTGGGCGAGTTAACGCATCGGTTCTTTCTTAAACGATGTCAGTGGCGGAATCAAGCGCGCCACAGGCCAAGGCTCAACCC
The DNA here is from genome assembly GCA_003599575.1 of Desulfobacteraceae bacterium. Classification (GTDB taxonomy): domain Bacteria; phylum Desulfobacterota; class Desulfobacteria; order Desulfobacterales; family Desulfosarcinaceae; genus Desulfatitalea. Next base: position 59,039 of record QZKV01000119.1, read on the forward strand.
AACCATGTAATCAGCGCCGGAAGCACCTTGTGCACGGCGCCGTGCAAAGGCAGGCGTTCGATCCTGTCCGGGCGCACCCATTGGAAATCGGCTGGCCCGTCGAGGCGGATGCGACCGCTTTGCCAGGCATACAGGTAGACATCCAGGCGCAGTTTGAAATGGGTGTAGGCGTGGCGCACGCCGGCGATCCGCTGCCGCAGGCCCACGCTCAGCCCGAGCGCCGAACGGATGTAGGCCAGGCAGGCTTGGCCGGGATCTTCTGCGGGCCCCGGCCGGACAGAGGGAAATTCCCACATCCCGGCCAGCAGGCCTGTGGCGGGGCGTTGCGTGAGCAGCAGGCGACCGTTCTTGACGATCACGCCGGCCGCCCAGTGCTGCTGGCCGACCTTGGGGCGCTCGGCGCGGCGGGGATATTGATCCACGCTGCGGCTTTGCAGCGCTTCACAACACATCCCCAGGGGGCATTGGGCACACAACGGTTTGTGCGGGCCGCATATCAGTGCGCCCAGTTCCATCACGGCCTGGTTGTGCCGGCCGGGATGGCGCCGATCCAGAAACCGATCGGCCGCGGCCTGAAAAAGCCTGTGCCCCTTGGCCTGATTGACCGGCGTATCCAGGCACAACAGCCGCGCCAGCACCCTTTTCACATTGCCGTCCACCACGGCGTACGGAAGACCGAAAGCGATGCTCAGCACGGCGGCGGCGATGTAATCGCCGATACCGGGCAACTGCCGCAGCGTTTGCCATTCCGCAGGCACTTGACCGCCGCGGGTGTCTAAAATGCGCGCCGCGCGCCACAGATTGCGCGCCCGGCTGTAGTAGCCCAAGCCCTCCCAGGCCTTGAGCACGCTTTGTTCATCGGCCCGGGCCAGGCGCTGCACATCCGGGAAAAGTTCTAAAAAACGCCGGAAATAAGGGGTGGCGGTGTTGACCTGGGTCTGCTGCAGCATGACCTCGGAAATCCAGATGGCATACGGATCACGGGTCCTCCGCCAGGGCAGATCGCGCCGGCATTGCGCATACCATTCCGAAAGAAGGTGTCTGATCGTGGAACGCAGGTCCGCGGCAATCACGGGGAGCCGGATATCGGAGAGGTCTGGTTTCGACATGACCCTTCCGTCTACCACACAATGCACGCGAGCGGAATCGAATCCGAATCAGGACCTGAATCAACAAGGGGTGGATGAGTGAGGATGACGTATCCTGGCGCGCAGCCGCTTAAAGAAAAAAGTCCGGCAAAAGCCGGGCTCCGGGCTCGACCGCATAGCTCTCTAAATCGGTTACGCCCGCCTGGGCGAGCACGGTATCGTCGAGGAAGAAGTTGCCGCTGCAGGTCCGGCTGTCCCGCGTCAGGATGATGTGGGCTGCATCGGCCACGATCTCGGGCTTCCGGCTGCCGCGGATCGCCTCCTCACCGCCCAGCAGGTTGCGCACCGCGGCCGTGGCGATGGGCGTGCGCGGCCACAGCGCGTTGACCGCGATGCCGTCCGGGCGCAGTTCCGCGCTCATCCCCAGCACGCACATGCTCATCCCGTACTTGGCCATGGTGTAAGCCACGTGCGGGGCGAACCAGCGCGCGGCCATGTTGAGGGGCGGCGATATGTTCAGGATGTGCGGATTGACCGCTTTTTTGAGAAGCGGGATGCAGGCTTGCGAACACGCGAAGGTGCCGCGCGTGTTGACCTGGTGCATCAGGTCAAAGCGTTTCAGCGGCGTTGCGACCGTTCCGGCAAGGAAGATGGCGCTGGCGTTGTTGACCAGGATGTCGATGCCGCCGAAGGTGGCCGCGGTTTGCGCGACGGCCGCCTGGATCTGGTCTTCGAAGCGGATATCCACCACCAGCGGCAAAGCCCTGCCGCCGGCCGCTTCGATCTCCTGCGCCGCGCTGTAGATGGTGCCGGGCAGCTTGGGATGGGGCCGGGTGGTCTTGGCGGCGACGGCGACGTTGGCGCCGTCGCGCGCCGCCCGTAAACCGATGGCGAGGCCGATGCCCCGACTCGCACCGGTGATGAAGATCGTCTTGTCTTTTAGACTTGCCATGGCGCGTTTTCTCCTTCCCCGCGCAGAGGGGCATATGATGGTTATATTCGGAACACGTCGTTGGGGCCGAACGGGCAACCCGGGGGATTTAATCTGGACCAAGGCACGTTATTTTGAACGTTGTGCCGTCAATCCAAAGACGAATGATCCGTTCGCGACGCGAGAACAATCAGTATATAAGTCCGCTTTGCGTGTTGGTCCATCATGGAAAGAAAGGAAAAAGGATGCCGAGGCTTTTGACATCGATCGTCCTGCTCCTCTGGGTCGTGCCCGTCGGGGCCTCGGCCGGTCAGCTGGCGTATTATTCCGATTACTTCTCCTTTGTCGGTCGTGACGCGCAAGGATTCGTCGCCTTTGCCCTTGACAACAACCGGGGGGTGGACGGCTCCGATTATCAGGCGGAGCATTTCGGAGTCCTTTATGAACAACATTCCGGATGGTTCGATTTAGCGGGCACCGGCGAATATGAAAACGCCCAGGGCATGCTCGCCCGAATACCTGACTCGGCCTATTTCAAATTCGAAGGACACCCCGAAAGCGGTCTGACCATCCGCAGTGTTGCCAACTCACTGGCGCTGTCCATTGCCCCAATGGTCATCCACCTGCATTCAGCCGGGCAAAATCGGACCCAGGATTGGGGCGCAGCCCAAGCGATGTTACACTGGCAAGGGCGGCAGATCCCCGGCAGGGTTATCTACGAAGCTCTGATCTATTCCGAATGGAACCGTCTGACCCGCACCTATCTCGATGCCTGGGACAACTTTCAGGGCTTCTATCTGGCACTTGCCAAGGGTACCCCCGACAAGTGGCAGGACTTCTATCTGCGCAGCACGGGAGATGGCGGGCATCACCGCGGCAAGGGCTTTACCACCGCGGACGACTGGAGGGGAACCGTCTATTCCACCCGCCTCGAGGCCTCCGATATGGCTTTAAATTTCGGATTCTTCCGCTGGCCGCAGCGCTGGACCGTCCAGGCGGTGTTGGAAGGGGCGGAAAACCCTGCTCCAGTTACCCTGCGACTGCGCCAGATCAGCCGCAGGAACCAGCGCAACTGGATCATCGGCGGTTTTGCCATGACCGTGGTAGAGGGAGAATTGCTTGGCAACGGAGAGGTCATTCCGGTGCTGGGATTGGTCGAACTGATAAAATAGAGACGGGCGGCCTGTAATGTGGGTCTTGAGATGTATTTAAATGAAATTCCATTTTTTCCACTGAACGGGCATTTTTTCGTGATTTCACCTTTTGACAGCAAGACTAGCGGCTCCTATCCTAACCAATAAACGGATGTGCAGGGATTCAGTTGCCCCGCGGGATAACGACGCAGACCGATTGTCCGGCACGAACGAGCAACGCTCATCATCCGACTCCGGCTACCCACACAGCTCAGACCGCAATCGCTTACTCCGTATTACGTTTTCTGATGCTGCCAGCGCTACAGCGCCGCGGCCCCCGAGCGGGGCCTCCGGTCCCCGAATTCAAAGCAACTTCTCGACTCAACCCGGGTGGATGAACCGGTATGGACGCACTGTCAGGCCGACCGGGCCATCGAACGTCCACTCGGTCCGGGAGAACAAATTTCCCGGGTCTTTCTTAAAAGCAGCTTACACCTTGGATATCTTTCCGAGGGTTGGAGGTATGATATGACAATCAAGCACAGACCTATACTCTATATCGCCGTATTCATGACGGCGCTTGGCTTGACCGGCTACGCAAATGCCAGCAAACAGCATATCGGTGGCCATGATCAACTGGCCCTCAATGCGGACCCGCGGCAGGCCGACGGTCCTATCGCACCGGTGCTTGCGGGTCTCGGCGATCACCATCACCCGGTCAGCACGCGATCGGAAAAGGCCCAGTACTTTTTCGACCAGGGAATGCGGCTGACCTACGGCTTCAATCACCAGGAGGCCTTGCGCAGCTTCAAGGAGGCGGCCCGGCTCGACCCCGATTGCGCCATGGCGTACTGGGGATGGGCGCTGGTGCTGGGGCCCAACTTGAACCTGCCGATGTCCGCAGCTGTGGTTCCCCAGGCGTATGATGCCGTCCAGATGGCCCTGGCCCGCAAAAATAAGGCCACGGCCCGCGAAAAAGCCTATATCGAAGCATTGGCCAAGCGGTACAGCGCAGACCCCCAGGCCGACCGGGGGCCGCTGGATGCCGCCTATGCCGAGGCCATGAAACAGGTACACGCCCGGTATCCCGACGATCTCGATGCCGCCACGCTCTATGCCGCGGCCCTGATGAATTTATCCCCCTGGAACTACTGGACCCGCGACGGCCAGCCGCTGCCCAGCACACCGGAGATCCTGAACACGCTCGAGTCGGTCATGCAGCGCGACTCCTCCCACGTCGGGGCGCTGCATTATTACATTCATGCCGTCGAAGCGGTCGACCCGGACCGCGGCGTGGCCGTGGCCGATCAACTGCGCGGCCTGACGCCGGGAGCCGGCCATCTGGTGCATATGCCCACGCACATCTATATGCAGGTGGGCCGCTATGCCGAATCGTTCGAACTCAACGCCGAAGCAGCCAAAGCCGACGAAAACTATCTGATTCAATGCCGCACGCAGGGGATCTATCCGCTGGGGTATTATCCGCACAACATACACTTTCAGGCCTGGGCGGCGTTGATGCTGGGCAAACCGGAAGAGGCGCTGGCGACCGCCCGCAAGCTGGCTTCAAAAGTTCAACGCTATGACGCCGGTCATACGTGGGGATTGCATCAATCCTTTGCCGGAATGCCGATTTTCACGCTGGTTCGGTATGGCCGATGGGCAGATGTCCTGGAGGAACCGCAGCCGCCGAAAACCTGGCGTTTTCTGAATGGAATGTGGCATTACGCGCGCGGCCTGGCCTATACGCATACCGATAAACTTCTGCTGGCCAAGGAAGAGCTGAAAACGGTCCGAAACATCGCTGAAGAACCCATGACCGGTGAAGAAACGATCGGTTTCAGCAGTGCACGAACGCTTCTGACCATCGCCGGTGAGGTCCTGGCCGGTGAACTGGCGGCCAAGCAGAAGCGCTTTGACGCCGCCATCAGCCACCTGGAACGAGCGGTCAGGCTCGAAGACGGCCTGCTGTACAATGAACCGCCGGATTGGTATTACCCGGTGCGCCATTCGCTGGGGGCTGTGCTGCTCGAGGCCGGCTATCCCGCCGAAGCGGAAGTGGTGTACTGGCAGGATCTTAAAGAATATCGCAACAACGGCTACTCGCTGTTCGGGCTTTGGCAAAGCCTCAAAGCCCAGGGACGCGATGATGAGGCCGAACAAATCGAACAACAATTCGCCCGGGCCTGGACCGATGCCGATGTGACCCTTTCCTCATCGCGGTTTTAAGACAGCCTGCAGATCCGAAAGCATTCATTCCATTCAGCAATTCTGAATGAATGCGATTCATCGCTGCAGCTGATTTTTTTCAGAATCGATTCAGTAATTTCCGGTTAGGAAATTGCATATCGTACTCGTACTCAGCGCAGCGGTACTCGTTCTCGTACTCGAAGCCATGTTTTGCGAGTACGAAAACGAG
>QZKV01000138.1 GCA_003599575.1 Desulfobacteraceae bacterium
GCAAACGGACGGACGAAAAAGGGCCTACCGGGTGGCCGGGGTAAAATCGATGCTGGATCCCAGGGCACGCGCCGCCTTGGCAATGACCTGCCTCAGATCGTCCGGTTTGAACGGCTTGGCGATGAAGTCGAAAGCGCCTTTTTCCATGGCCTCTCTGGCCAGGGCGATCATCGCGTATCCGGTGATCATGATGACTTTGGTTCGCGGAGATTTGGCTTGGACATGCTCCAGGACCTGCATGCCGTCCATTTCATCCATGCGAATGTCCGTCACGACAATGTCGAACGATTGCTTGTTGATTCGGGCCACCGCAGCGATGGGGTCCTGAAACACCTCCACCTCACATCCAATTTTGGCCAGGGCCGGCTTGAGCCGCTTGCCCACGATCGGCTCATCGTCCAGCAGCAAAATTTTCAAAGCTTCCGTCATGATCGCCTCCTAGACCGGCTTCGCCGGAAATGAAAGTGGAAAAGAGCAAAATCTAAAGATGAAAGAAAAGGTTGTGGTTTTTTAGACGAGGTGTCGGCATCATCACCAAAAACTCTATGATCGCGCTTTTAAGTGGATGTTCCCGCTAAAGGGGCCGATAGGCCGGCTGTACTGATGAAGATTACCGGCCGCTTTCGGCCGCGGCCCGGATCACGTAGTTGATCAGATGCACCTCAACGAATTCAACCCCTTCCACGGTCCCGGCCATTTCCTTGATCATGGCAGCTTTCTTCTGCCGCTCCCGCTTCAACGCCTTGCTGGTGACCACCACGGTGGCATCACGGGCTTGCACGCGAAGATCGGTGAGCGACTCCAGAAGCTTCGCCTTGACCATGGCAGCAAGCGCATTTTCCGCCAAACTGCGTATGGAGTAAGTCATGGGCTGAAATTTGCGGTACCCGGCCGCTGCGCTGATGATGCCGACCGCCTCGTCCGGATCGATCTGATCCAGGTTGATGACCAAATCGTACATGGATGGCTCCAATTCGTTTTGACCGAATGCCGCTTCGGACCACTGCCTGCGTTTGCGGCGGGTATTTTCTACGTACCCATTGGCTTTCTTTATGGAGATCCCGCGTTCTTCAGCTATCGCAGCGGCCTGTTTTGCCCCGTCGACCACAAGGCGGACTTTCAGGGCATGCGAAACGCCGCGCACATAAAGGTGTGCAGCCAAGCCCCAGCAAAGGATATTATCCGCCTTGAGCCGGTTCAACACCTCGGCCTCAATGGTCGCCAGATGTTGCAGCCAGCGCCTGGACTGCCCCGGCCTCCAGGCCGATGGGGTTTTAACCAAAGCCTCGGCGGCTTTTTCTGCGCTGAGCCCCTTCGTTGCAGCGATTTCAGCTAGAATTTCCGTACCGAGAAGCTGATACTGCAATCGTTCTGCGGTGGCTTTGGCGATCTGTTGGCCCGATTCGATCGTATCCGATGAAATAAGGATGATGGGCATTGTATTCTCCTTTTCGATGACCGTTTACACGGCACTCGAGGGCAGGCTGCCGGTCGAATGGATTTCAATATTGTACATGTGTTGGATGGTTTTGCGCAGCGCTTCGATCCGCTTGTGCAATTTGGCGCCCCCCTGTTTTTTTTCACTGGTATAGACGATCACATTGCCAAACTGGCAGGTCACCCCGATGGATGGGAACTCTTCCACGAGCTCGGCTTTGATCCGGCAGGCCAGGGCGAGGTCCTGAAGCTTCGCAAGACTTTTGGGGGTGTTATTGAAAGATTCGCCTTGAGCGGCGCCACAAATGAAATTCACGGCGTCTTCCACCGTCAGCCGGTCGATCCGGATGACCAGGTCGTACAAATCGCTGTCCCAGGGATCGACCTTGTGCAGGCTTTTGGTCCAGCGGCGCCGCTGCTGGTCGTCTTTCAGAATGATCGCACGCGCTTCCGCCGCGCTGATGCCCTCGCGCGCCATCTCGCGGGCCACTCGGGTCTCCAGATCGGCGTTGATGCGCACCTTGAGCACGCCGGGGATCTCCTTGAGCATGATATGACCGGCCAATCCATGGTAAACCACGTTGCCCTGGCTGACCCTCTCGGTCAAGGCGGCCCGAATGTAAGCCAAGTAAGCCTGCTTGCTGTGCCGCAGGCGTTCCAGGATGCCCGGCGCGTCATGAATCGCGCGCACCAATTTAATTTCCGGAATGTGATAGCGCGCGCTGGTTTCCAGAAGCAGATCCCGGCTGATGACAATGTATCCGAGCCGCTGGGCCACTTGTTCAGCCACGGTTTTGCCCATCGAGTAGGATCCACGGGAGATCGTGATGACGGCCATTGTGCTTCCTCCAATCTGGTTAGATGCCGTAGACCAGGCTGATCGTCGCGATCATGACGATAAGAAAGACGATACTGACCAGGGAGCCCGCCCTGAGAAAATCGATGGTGCGATAGCGGCCGGGCCCCATGTACAACGCATTGACCTGGTGGGTGGGCAGGACAAAGGAATTGCTTGTGGCCAATCCCACGACCAGAGCGGCCATGCGCGGGTCCGTGTGGGCCGCCAGGGCCATGTTGACCACCAGCGGCACCAGCAGCACGGTGGCGCCCACATTGGAAATCACCAGGGTAAAGAGTGTCGCAAGGATGCCGATCACGGAAAGAAGCACAATCGGCGGAACGGTGCCGATCAGTCCGAGGACACTGTGGGCGATCCAGGCGGCCGTGCCGGTTTTTTCGGTGGCAATCCCCAGGGGGATCAGCCCGGCCAGCAGGAAAATCGTCCGCCAATCCACCGAAGCATAAGCCTCCTCGATGGTCAGCACGCGGGTCAGAATCATTCCCAAAGCGCCGGTCATCAGGGCCACCGAAAGCTGGATCTTAAAACCCATGATCATCACCAGCGCCAGGACCAGCCAGATGCCCGCCCAGATGGCCTTTTCCGGCCGCATATATTCGGTTTCGGTAGGAATGCTGAACAGCAGCCAGCCTTCCTTTTGCAAGGTCTTGAGGCGCTCCCAGTTGCCGAAAAGACGGATCACATCGCCCACCTGCAGGCTGATTTCGCCCATTTTGGCCCGGTAGGTTTCCTCCTGTCGGTAGATGCTCAGGGGACTGATGCGGAAGCGGTCCCTGAAATTGACTTCCTTTAAAGTTTTGCCGGCCAAATTGGATCGCGGCGCCACCACGGCTTCCACAATGCCGGAATGGGCGGCGTTCAGATCATTGTGGTAAGTATCCAGGCGATCTTTGACGAACATGCCTTCGGCCGCAGCCAGGCGATCCATGTCTTCTTTGCGGCCATAAACCACAATCTCGCTGCCGGAGTGCAGGGCCGTATCCGCGGATGGCGAGAGGGTTTTGTAATCGGGCGGCTCGGTCATGGCGACCACGTTGCACAGGTAGCGCTGCCGCAGATCGCGCACTGTCACCGGATCACGGTAATGGGTGAAATCGGCCGGTGTCGTCAATTCATACATTTGCCCGGCATCGCTCTGTAAAAGGTCGTCCTCGAGCGCATGGCCGTCATGCACGCCGTCGTGATCCTCGCCCTGGGGCAGAATCCAGCGGCCGAAGAAAACGAAGCAGGCAATGCCGCTGACCACCAGAGCCAACCCGATCAGGGTCACATCGAAAAGGCCGAAGGCTTGCAGGTTGAACGGCGCCACCAGGTCGTTGAGCAGGATCAACGGGCTGCTGCCGACCAGGGTGACCGTGCCGCCCAGAATGGCGCTGAATCCCACCGGCATCAGCAGGCGCCCCAGAGGGATCCTCTGCATTTTGCTGATCCGCTGCAGGGCCGGCAGAAACAGGGCCGCTGCGCCTATGTTCTGCATGAAGCTTGAAATGCCGGCCACGGTCAGCGAAATGGCAATGATGATCCGGGACGAGCTGTTTCCGGCCATACGCACCACCGGTGTGACCAATCGGTTGATGATGCCGGTGCGGTCCAGACCGGCCCCGATGATGATCACGGCGATGATGGATATGACCGCATTGCTGCTCATGCCGACAAAGGCTTCCTTGGGCGTGACCAGGTGCAGCAACGGCAGGATCACCATCATCATAATGGCCACCACATCCACCCGCACCCACTCGACCACGAAAAGAAAAACGGCCAGCGCGATCATACCCATCACCAGAATCATTTCCGTTGTCAAAGGCTCCATAGATGCTCCCGAACTCCCAAGTGATTTTTAAAGTATGCAAAGCCGCATTGTTTATTGGGCCTTTAGCGCTCCGGGGCTTTTTCCGCGGATGCCCCTCCGCGGTTCTCAGCCGCGCCCTTTCTTGCTGACGGTCAGCAAGGGGCATTCCATGTGGATGGAAACCCTTCCGATCCAGTGTCCCTTGGCGGGCAAATCCATGGCACTGCCCCAGATAATGGCCTGAAAGGGCTGACGGTCCGCCAGAAATTTTAAAAGCTCCTGGGCCGGTTCGCCCACCCGGAAGGCCGAGCTGACCTCAAGCCCGTGTTGGATAAAGGGTTCGGCGGCCTGCGAAAGGATCTGGGCGGCCTTGTCCTCGCTGCGGCTCAGGGCGCTGCGTTTTGAGACCAAGAGGGTCCGGCCGGCAAAGCGCATGTGCTTCAGCATCAAAAAGGTCACCCTGGCGTCCATTCGGGCGGCGAACTCCCGGCCGTATGTCAGGGCTTCGCTGCATACCTGGTGGTTTTCAAATAAGATCAAAATATTGCGAAACATGCCGCCACCTGTTCTTTACAGATGGGTAAGCAAGAATCCTGCCACCTTCGGATTCGAGGCTAAGTGACCGAATTGCAACACATTTGGTAATCATTAAGGATGAGGGTTGGCTTGGGGCGTTGCGTTATGCAACAGGGTCTTCACGTGGGGTGGCGTCGATCGCCAGGCCGGAAGGGCACGGATCGGAATGTTGCAAGAGCGAACGTCCGCGTTGCCAAAGGCAACGTCCTTCTCCGGTGCCCCTCGCTGGCGGGAAGGGGGTGCGGTTGGTTAATCCAGTCCGTATTTCTTGATCTTGCGCCATAACGAGGCGCGATCGATGCCCAGAATCTCGGCCGCGCGGGTCCGTGCCCCGTCGGTCAATTTAAGCACGTGGGCAATATAGTCCTGCTCCATGGCCTCGAGGGTCAGCAGGGCTCCTTCGGGGGGCCGGTATTCCTGCAACTGAAATTCGGACAGGTCGGGCGGCAGGTCCGACGTCCGGATGGTGTTGCCCTGGCAGACGGCGACCGCGCGCGCCAGAATGTTTTCCAACTCGCGCACATTGCCCGGAAACGCATAATGGCACAGCAGATCCAGGGCTTTCTCGGAAATCGCTGAAATGGTTTTGCCGCCGCGCTGCATGCGGTTGAGAAGGTGATAGGCCAGAAGCGGAATATCTTCGCGGCGTTCGCTCAGTGCGGGCATTTGAATGGTAACGATATTGATCCGGAAAAGGAAATCGCTGCGCATCGCGCCGCCGGCCACGGCGGCCTTCACATCCTTTGAGGTCGCCGAAACGATGCGCACATCCAGGGGAATCGGGCGCCGGCCGCCCACCCGCAGCAGCTCTTTTTCCTGCAGTACGCGCAGCAGCTTTATTTGCATGGACTGCGGCATCTCGCCGATTTCATCCAGGAAAAGCGTACCCCCGCCGGCCGCTTCAAGAAGTCCGGGGCAACATTGGTCGGCGCCGGTATAAGCGCCCTTTTCATGGCCGAAGAGTTCGTTTTCAATCAGGTTTTCGGCCAAGGCCGCACAGTTGAAGGCCACGAAGGGCCCCTTGGCCCGCCGGCTGAATGCGTGCAGCGAACGGGCCACCAGCTCTTTGCCGGTACCCGAGTCCCCGGTGATCAGAACATTGCAGTCCGCCGGAGCGATCTGGCGCACGAATGCTTCGACCTGACGAATTTTCGGGCTTTTCCCCACGATGATAGGTATCTGCGCACCGGACGGACCGCAGGCCTGCGCCTGGGCCTTCAGACCGGCCTGCGCCAGGGCCTGCTTTACCCGTTCGCGCAACTGATCCGGGGTAAAGGGTTTGGCCAGGTAGTGAAAGGCCCCCTCCTTGGCGGCCTCGACGGCCCCGTCCAGAGTGGCATACCCGGTGATGAGGATCATTTCAAGGTCCGGAAAGCGGCCGCGCACCCGGGCCATCAATTCCATTCCGCTCATTTCCGGCATCTTGACATCACTGATCACCAGATCGCAGGGGGCGCTCTGCAGATAGGCAAGCGCCCGGCCGGGCCTGGAAAAGGCCGCCACCCGGCAACCTTCTTTTTCGAGAATGCGGCGCAACCGCTTGAGCGCAATCGGTTCGTCGTCGATGATAACGATGTGGGATTTCATCTTTTCCATTCAGGTCGACTCAAGACGGTATCCTTTTACCAAAACGGACCTTGAATGAACAGCGTAGAAACTACTTGCGTGCCTTCTTGGCGTGGGTGGCGGCGTTGAGCCCGGCCACGCACCCTTCCCCCACAGCCTTGGCCATCTGCCAGGGCGGGCCGCATATGTCGCCGGCCGCATAGACGCCGGGCAGGTTGGTGGCTTGTTGTTTGTCGGTTTGAATGTAGCGCATTTCATCATCCAGCCGGATGCCCATGTTGGTGGCCAACTGGAGCATTCCCTTGGCGCCGAGTTCGATGAAAACACCTCTGACCGGCACCATTGTGCCGTTCTCCAACTGCAAACCGGTCACCTCGCCATCTCCCTGGATGGCTTTGACCTTGGCATCGCGGTAGATTTTCACGCGACTGGCTTCCAATTTGTCTTTCAGGGCATCCGAGACCTCGAGTCGCCCGCAGATCAGATGCACTTCGGCGGCGATTTCGGTCATGGTCAGCGCACCGTCCACGGCCGCACTCTCATCGCCCACCACGGCGACACTTTCGCCACGGTAAAAATGACCGTCGCAATCCACGCAATAACTGACCCCCTTGCCGACAAACTGCTTTTCTCCGGCAACGCCCAGGCGGTTGCGCTGGGTGCCGGTAGCGATAATCAGGGTCGCCGCCGAAATGGTCCGCCCGTTTTCGGTTTCCAGGGCAAAACCCTCCTCGCGCGGCTCCAGGGAGAGGACATCTTCTTCAAGGAACTGTGCTCCGAAATTTTCCGCCTGCCGCCGGCCGTTGCCGAGCATCTCTTCTCCGGCCACATTGAATTGGCAGCAGAAATTTTCGATATGAGCATGAAACAGACTGCTTTTGGTCTCCTTTCCCAGGACCAGGACCGTCACCTTTTTGCGCGCAGCGTGAATGGCCGCCTGTAACCCGGCCGGTCCGGTGCCCAGGATCACCACATCATAGTGCTGGGATGGATTCATGCATACCCTCCTTTGTTTTCCGCTGGCCGGTTTGCCCCTAATAGACGCTCTGACCACTCAGTTGAACGAAAAATGAGGATGAATGTTCAAAATGCAAGAATGGGTGCGGCCATGAAGCTTCTCTTTGGTTAAAGCTTAAAGCTGGTTCAAAGACACTTCCACCCCCTTTGAGCCAAATCTTAGATCCATGCGCCGCCGGGTTCGTAGCACCCGCCGAGCAACTTAACTTGCCTGGCATTATTACCCGCCTTATATTGGCCTGATCATGATCGCTCCCAAATCCCTTCAGATTGGAAGAATCGTATGGATGAGCACGCAAAACCGGAGAATGCATGTGCATTGGAAATCGATACCTGCAAAACCGATGTCGCTGCCTGCAAGCAGATGAAAGCCCGTGTCCCCGAAATTGCCGAGCGCATTATCGCGCATTGCAGCACCGAGGAGTGCTACACGCATATCGATTATGAACCCATTCACCCTGAGGGGTTTGTATCCAATCTGATCGATCGATTCCGCGAAATTTTGTTTCCAGGCTATTTTTCACGCGACAAGCTCGATCCGGCCAATATGAAATACAGTCTGGGGCAAAACGTCTCCATCCTTTATGACCTTCTGTCTGAACAGATCACCCACCATATCCGACATGATTGCCTGCGCTATGACCTGCCGTGCAGCGAGTGCGATCAAAACGGTCAATCCAAATCATTGGCGGTCCTGGAATCGATCCCCGATATCCGGCGCATGCTGACCACCGATGTGCAAGCCACCTACGAAGGCGATCCGGCCGCCCAGAGTCATGATGAAATTATATTCAGCTATCCGGGAATTTTCGCCATCATGGTGCACCGGGTGGCCCATCAATTATTTCGGTTGGGCGTGCCGTTGCTGCCCCGCATCATGAACGAACATGCCCACAGCCTGACAGGAATCGACATCCATCCCGGCGCCACGATCGGCCCGCGCTTCGTTATCGATCACGGCACCGGCGTGGTGATCGGCGAAACCACCCACATCGGGAGCAACGTAAGGATTTACCAGGGGGTGACCCTCGGCGCGTTGAGTTTGCCCAAAAACGCCGGCGAGCAGTATCGCGGCAAAAAGCGCCATCCCACCATCGAAGACGACGTGATCATCTATTCCGGCGCAACCATACTGGGGGGAAGCACGGTTATCGGCGCCCGCTCGGTCATCGGCGGCAGCGTCTGGCTGACCGAATCTGTGCCGGCGGACACCACCGTTGTAATGGATCAGCCGCGTCTGATCTACAAATCGGCCGGCCAATACGCCAAAGGAGTTTAACATGCATGTCTACAATTCTATGAGCGCCACCATCGGCCGCACGCCTTTGGTGCGTTTGAGGCGGCTGGCCGATGAAGCGCCGGCCGAAATTCTGGCCAAACTGGAGGCTTTTAATCCTTTGGGCAGCGTCAAGGACCGTATTGCCACCTATATGATCGAGGACGCCGAACGGCGTGGACTGATCAACACGGAGACGCTCATCGTCGAGCCGACCAGCGGGAACACGGGCATCGGTTTGGCTTTTGTTTGCGCGGCCAAGGGGTATCACCTGCGCCTGACCATGCCGGAGACCATGAGTATGGAGCGCAGGAAACTGCTGACCCACCTGGGTGCCGAGCTGGTCTTGACCCCCGGTGCGGAAGGGATGGGAGGCGCCATTGCAAAAGCTCGGCAGATCCTTTCCGAACACCCCAACGCCTTCATGCCCGATCAGTTTGGCAATCCCGCCAATGTCACGGCCCATCGGGAGACCACCGGGCCTGAAATCTGGAACGACACCGAAGGTCGCGTGGACATCCTGATTTCCGGCGTGGGCACGGGCGGCACCATCACGGGCGTGAGTCAGTTTATCAAACCCAGGAAGCCCGATTTCAAGGCCATTGCCGTTGAACCGGCAGCGTCGCCCGTATTGTCGGGCGGTGCCAAGGGACCCCATAAAATACAGGGCATCGGCGCCGGCTTCGTCCCTGCGATTCTGGACACCCGGGTTATCGATCAGGTGGTAACGGTCACGGACGAGGATGCTTTTGGCACGGCCCGCCGGATTGCGGCCAGCGAAGGCATTTCGTGCGGGATTTCATCCGGCGCCGCGGTTTGGGCGGCCCTGCAGGTGGCCCGGCGCAAAGAGAATGCCGGCAAATGCATTGTCGTGGTTTTGCCCAGCACCGGCGAGCGCTATATCAGCACCCCTTTGTTTGGCTGAGACCCTCGGGTGTGCCGCGGCGCTCCAGTGCCACTGTCCTAATTTAATACACTGGTATGATCATCCGGCCCCTCTGGATTCGATTGGCCGTCAATTTTATTCAGAAGTTCGAAGGACCTGGGCGAGAAAAGCGAAAACGTGGATGTTGACCAAAATTCCGAACTTTGTGCCATGAAGCCTGTTTTGATCGATGCATCTTCGGCCATTTTGTTGTATAGCCGGTCGATCATTGACTTTGCCCGGCGATGCTCACCCGGTGATTTGGCTTTTTCCATCCCGAGAAGGGCCCGCTTTTGGGCGCGAAAAGCGATGATGCTCATTTACTAAATAATTGACATTTGGATTTTTTTGTTCCATTTATGCAGCTGTACAAACCTTCGGCCGGCTGCGGGATGGCGCCTGCCCATCAACAACCGCGGGCACATGCTTTAACATCATTCATCTTGATGGATGAATGCTATCAAATCAACGTGAGACGGGACGAGGACATGGGCATTCAAGAACGCAAAGAAAGAGAAAAAGAGCGGCGGCGGCAACAAATCATCGTTGCCGCGAAGAGAGTGTTTTCGGATAAGGGATTCAACAAGGCCACCATGGAAGATATCGCCAAGGAAGCCGAATTGAGTCCGGGGACATTGTACCTTTACTTCAAAAACAAAGAAGAATTGTATGCCTCCTTATCGCTGCGCATCCTTCAATATCTGCACATCCGCATTTCCCACGTCATCAATCAGACCGAGCTCGATCCGATCGCCAAACTGGATGCGCTCAAAGAGGTCATGTACGATGTCTATGATTTTGATCCGCTGATCATCATCAATATGTTCCATTTGCAATCCAGTGAAACATTGAAAAATCTCTCCGATGATCTGATCGAAGAGATCAAGACCCTCTCACGCAATTCCATCGGTGCGATGGCTAAAATTTTTCAAGAGGGCATCCAGGCGGGCATCTTCATCGACCGGCATCCGGTGGCCTTGTCCGATATCACTTGGGCGCTTTTTTCAGGTGTGGTCCTTTGGGAAAACAGCAAAAAGATCATTAACCGCGATAAGGATTTCCTGAAACAAACGTTGCGAACCGCCTTCGAAGTGTTCGACCGGGGCATTTTGGTCTCCCCCCGGCCGGCTCAAAAAGAAATCGCCAGCAGCGGCAAGGCCCGTTAGCAGCGGCCTTGCGACGAACGGGCCGTCCAACCCGACATGATAAAAATCCCCCTTTTCAAGGGGGATTTTTTTTAAAAGACAGTCCGGTTCCTGCGCATGGTCGGCGAAAAAAAGACCTGCCGCTTGTTTTGCGGCAGGTCTTTCAATGAGAACCAATCGTGAAGAAAAAACTATTCTTTAGGATGGCACTGGATGCAACCGGTCGGCCCGGTGGACGCAATCTTTGCTTCACCCGGCATTCTTGAAGCTTGCAGGGCCTCATTTTTCTTGGCTATCTGCATATGGCAACCGATGCACATCTGATGGTAGGCATTTTTGTAATATCGGATTTGAACCGCAGGGTCTTTTACGGGCCGGCCCTCGTCACTCTTGGGCATCTCCGCCAGATCATGACAGCCGGACGCGCTG
Source organism: Desulfobacteraceae bacterium (assembly GCA_003599575.1). GTDB lineage: Bacteria > Desulfobacterota > Desulfobacteria > Desulfobacterales > Desulfosarcinaceae > Desulfatitalea. The sequence goes on from QZKV01000138.1 coordinate 11,020, forward strand.
CAGCCGAGGATGGGCTTTTCTTTCTCCCATTTGTGGTGGCATTCCCGGCAACTGTAATCGAAGTGAACGGCGTGCGGAAAGATGACGGCCGAACGTTTGGCTTCGGTGGTCAGGGGCTCCAAAGTGATCTCCCCCATGGGCACGCACATCTCTTCTTCCGCCTCAACCGGCACCCAGACCAAGCACAATAAGATCAACACTGTCGCTGCCAATATCCCACTCGTATTTCGCATGCTCTGCTCCCTGTGAGGATCTCCGAAAAAATTTCCTGCCCGCTATAGTATGTTCGCAGTGTTTTTTCAATCAAAAACCGCTGGGGGGAAATTTTGGGTTGTCGAGTTAAATCTGTCCCGGCCCCAACTCAACTAACCCGACACATTTCCTTAGCGGACCGCCCGCACCGCCCCGCATTCATCCTGCCGGCGGTACTCTCTCTGGAAAACGGTTTCATGCTTGGTTGTGACCACATCCGCAACCGAGTGATATCCCCTGACATAAGCTTCCGAGGTCCAATACCACTCGGCGCCGGAGGAAGGATAAAAGGGGGATTGTTTGTAAAGTTTGGCCAAATCACTGGCCGTGGGCAGGCGCCAGGCGCCGTTGGGCGGGGGTGGCAGGCTTTGAATATATTGCTGTGCGGCGTGAAAGTTCAAACAACCGCCCAATTCCTGGTATGAATCGAGCAGAGCCCAGCTCAGCCCAGTGGTTTGGTCGATGAAGGAGCCGTCGCCGTTGACGCGGTATCTTTGCGAATCGCTCAGCTGCTGTTCGAGCTCGCCGCGCAGCTGCCTGACCCTGACCTGTTGCTGGGCCTGTTTTTCTTTTTCACGCCGGACGCGGTCCGTCTCGGCCTGCTTGCGTGCTTCAATCTTGCTTTGGCGGAGCACTGCAGCCCGCTGGGATTCCAGCTTGTTCATGAGTTCCTGGGCCTCAGGCGCATAGGGGCTGGAAAGATGCTCCCGCAGATAGCGATCCAGGTATTGGATGCGCTCGAAAAGATCGTTTTGCGCATTCAGCGCGTACGCCTGCACCGATTTCCACTGGCTTTGGGTTTGCAATTGCCTGCTCAACGTGGCGATTTCTTTTTCGAGCGCCTCTTTTTGCGTGCTTTGGGGATGTTTGTCCAGATACTCGCGGTAGGCTTGATGCGCTTTGGCGTAGTCGGTGCCGGCCTCCGCCCCGAACCTCCTCAATTGCACCAGATCCCGCTTGTCTTGCAATGCCGTTTTCACTGCGGCGGCGGCTTCGGCCAGCGGTGTATTCTTAAATTCGGTGATAAAGCTTTCGTATCGTTGCACACACGCTTCCCAGCGCTGGTTCTGCTCGCAGGCGGCATTTTCCGATTTCAAAAAATTGAGATGCTGGCGTCCCATCGCCTGGATCAGCACGTCCACATCGTTTTGATAACGCCCTTGGGGAAAGCGCGCCAGATACTGTTTATAGACCTGCAGGCGCTGACTGAAGTCGAGCTTGGCGGCCCTGACCAACTCTTCATAGTAGTATTGATCGAGCAGATTTTTGATATCGCGGACCGCTCCGGCGATCCGCTGTTGGAAAGCGCTGTCGGGATATTTTTCCAGAAAGTCGCCGTAAAGGGAAATGGCCTTGCGTTCGTATTCTTCATCCACAGGCAGGTTGCTGATTTGGAGTGTTATGAGCTCGAAATCGCGTTCTTCCATGTGCTTGCGGATCTGCACGATGCGTGATTCGATTTCGGCGGCATTCGGCGATTGCGGATGGGTCTGCAGATAGGTTTGCAAAAGCTCGATTTTTTTCTCTGAGGACTCTGTACCGTCCACCTGGGCGCGCAGTTGGGCGTAACGTTCCGATGCAACAGTTCCGGTGTTGGCAATATACAATCCGAGCACCCATGCGCTGCCGCCAACAACCAATGCGCCCAGCACGACGGCCAGAAGGGTCGCCAGACGAATCCCTTTGCGCGGCATTTTCGGGGCGGGCGCGCGTTCCAGGCGCACCAGGCGTTTGGACTCATTGACGGCATCCGTCCTGAGGCGGCGGGATTTGGGCCTAGGCGGCGGACCCGGCGCGTCTTTAGCGCTGCTGGTGATCTCGTCCTTGGCTTTAAGGCTCTCCATCAACACATGCATCAACGGCTGATTGATCTCATCTTGTTTGGATGGATCGGCCGGCGCGATCTCGATGGTCACATCATCCCAGGTGATGATGTGATAGGCCGCATCGCGACCGGCCCGATCGCCGGTTTCGGCGGCGATCAGTTGCCCCTCTTTCACATGCACTTGACCGTATCGCCCGGCCGATGAGATGCGCAGGGAGAACGAGGACTGCTCCATTTCAGCCATTTGAAGGAATGAAGCCAATCCGATGCCGCGAATCCTTCCGCCCATAGCGGTGTCCATTTGCTGAAAGGCGCTGTGGCTTAAACTGCGCTTCACCAGTGTTTCCAGCTGCAGGTAATCCTCGTCCACCATCCAGTCGGAACAATAACCCAAATGAATTTCCACTTTGCCTTTGTTGCGGCGCCACGGCCACAAGGCGCCATAAAATTCGCCGGTCTTCAAGGGAAGCAGAAACAAGGATTGATCTTTTTCAACACCGCCCAGAGATTTCAGCACCGGGCTCTTGCGCAGTTTACGGGGCAGGGGTTTGCCGGCCGGCTTGACGGGCGGACCGAAGAATCGGGCCAAAAAGGTTTCCAGTTCGCCCAGGGACCGATTGCTGCTGGTGGCTTGGTACAGGCTGCGGTTTTCTTCATAGAAGCGCTTGCTGATCTCGGGCAAGACGTCCAACTCTCGGGCCAGATTGATAAAACCTTCCAAAAGAGTCAGGTTGGTCTTGATTTCCGCTATTTCGTCGCTATCGCCCGTCAGAATATCAGCTACGAGCTGTCGATCCATTGGCCTGTTCCTTGTGAGATGGGATCGGGTTGTCGATTAACCCGCTGATGTGTTTACATTTTGAGGGCATTATAGGAGAGAAGTGCGTTGATGTCAAAGAAAGTTTAAATTGGCAATGCGGGTTTGGAACACGCCTTGGACGGGTCGGGCAAACGGGCAGCGGGATTAATCGGCAAGCGGATCAATGGATCATTGGAGTAAATAGTGCGCCAGGAAGGCGGCTGCCGCGGCCAGCATGTGAAACACAACGGCCGTCCAAAGGCTTTGGGAGCGCTCGCGAACCATGCCCGCCGCAAGCCCCAAAAGGAGGGCACCGGATAAGGTGAGTGCGGTTTTACCCCAATCCAAGGGGGTATACACGTTGCCGGCCTGGTTGCTTAAAAACAGCGCCATGACAAAGGCCGTATAAAGCAACGTGCTGCCGATAACCGGCCACGCAATAAACCAGCGCGAATCATAACGCTGGGTTCTGGCATCCTGGGCCAGCAGGCCGTGAGCCAAGCTGCGGAAAAGCATTTCAGCGGCCAGCGGCAACCCCAACACGCCGATGACCAAAAGCGACCCCAGGCTTTGCTTTTCCACGAGAGATTCCGGAGCCCATAGGCCGCCTGCAATCCCGCCCACAAGCGCAGCTGGCAACAACAGCCACCACTGTTTGCCGATCGGCGAGAGCCACCCATACTGCCAGGGATGGGATCTGGCGATGAGAACCAGACTGATCGCCGAGGCGGTCAAGAGCGTCAGCATAAAACCGAAATCGGGGCTTGTCCAGAACGCAGCCGGGGTTTCGATCGCCAGCCATTTGGCCGGATCCCAGATCAGACGAACGATGTGAGCGCACAAAACGATAAAACCGACCAGTACGGTCGTGAGCGCCAGGCGGTATGTTTTTTGCCCCCAATCGGGTTTGCGGATCGCTTGGCGGCAGGCGTGCACGATCTCAAGGGGCTGCAGTTGTGTTCCTGTTTCCCGTGGCGAGCCGCCGATATCGGCTGCCCCGCCCCATTTATGACCCAAAGTGCGGTTCTTGACGGCGGGGTCGACAAAATTCAATCGATCGTAGATATCCTCCAGCGTGATGGGCATAAACAAATCCATCTGGCGGACGGTATAGGTTCGCAGCCCCTTTTTCAGAAAAACTACGCCCAGCCGGCTGCCGTACAGCTTGTTTAGATGCGGTTCGATCTCATAGATACCCATGTCGGCCTCAACAACCGCGGCGATGCGCTGGTCGGTCAAATCGACGCGCGCCAGTTCTTCCACACCGAGGTAGTCGGCAAAATCGCTGGGTTTGTAAAAGATCTGATCAATTTTGTGCAGGATCGCGGCGGCATAGCCGAGAAAATCGGTCTTCCCCCAGACGCCTTGCTTTTTAAGGGCCACTTCTTCACTGCGCAAATGATCGATGACGCGCTGGATTTTGCGCATCAGCTCGGCTGGAAAGGCGCTGAGTTCCTTGAGTTCGAGTCCCAAGGCATCAATGATGCCCTCATAGCGGACCAATGCGAACAAGAGACGCCGCTGGTTCACATCCTGGCGTCCGATGCGCGCATGGTTCAAAATGATCCAGATGGAAAGCAATGTATCCAGATCAGGTTCATTGGCAAAAATGTTCCACTCCCGGCTTTGCAGGTCCAGCCCTTTCATATACATCACCAGGGCTTGCTCGCACGCGGCCAGTGTAAAAGAACGTACGCAACCTTCGTGATGGTCCAGGTTGTAGACTTGGCGCTCGTGATCCATGAAGGGTTCGCACTGGGCCACGCCGTCCAAGAAGATGGTGCCGGGAGGCGATTTGCGTGCCACTGAGCCGGAAAAAGCCATTCCCGCTTCGATATGCACGTTCAAATTGGGCGCTTCAAGGCAGGTCAAGACGCGTTCGTTGCCGTTGGTTTTGATCGCGTAGCGTTCCGGAAGGTTGCCGGTTCCGCCCTGTTTGGGTCTGCCCGGCAGCACTGCTGGGTTGAGGTCCACATCGGCCATACCGCCGGTGGAGTTCGGCTGGTCGTCATGGTTTTTATCGGGTGAAACGCCCATTGCAATTCCCATCGGCAACACTCGCAGCAGGTGGAAGGTAGATCAGTTCCTTACCTATGCCCCCATCGATGAACCGGGTATTCAATCTCGCTGCCATTTTAGCACTGCTACAATGGGGCCTTTTTCCCTTGCGAGTACCAGCCGAACGATCGTTGCGAGCACATTATCCATAACAGCCGATCCAGGCTCGGTCAAGACCGATCCAACCAGATCGGGCGCACGCAACCTTCCCGATACCAAACGGGAGGGATGCCGCTTGCGCTCCAACATCCATCGGTCATTGTAAATGTCAAAAGGGCAATGTCAATGTGCGCGCAATAAATCATTGCTTGACATGCGATTCTCGATTAAAACAAGGTATCTTTTTCGGTCCGCTCCGATGGCAATGGACCACCCCGGAGGGCTATACCATCCTTGGTCTGCATGTATCATGAATAGAAAATACTGGTAGTATTTGCGAATGCGATTTTTTTTTCGGGAGGCAGCCAATGCGCTCGGCCATGGTCATTTCATCAGTTCCAGACGATATCGCCACTATCCGGAACGCTTTCGGACCGGAATTCAGGTTCAGCACGGCTGCGGATCTTCCCGCTGCATTGCGCATTTTGGACCGCGTGCGTTACGATCTGATTTTCGCGGATTTGGATATTCTAACGGGTTATACGTGCGACAGCAGTCCGGAAAGCGCGCTGCAACTCTTTCAGCAACGCTACCCCGCCATTGAACTGGTGATCATGACCTCACCGGCACAGATCCGCAAGGCGGTCGGCTGGGTCAAGGCCGGCGCCAGGGACTACGTCAGCTATCCCATCTCGCGCGATGAGATCCGGCTGGTAGCCGATTCCATCGCCCAATCCATTCTGCGCCAATCCGAACTGGATTATCTGCGGGACAAGTTCTGGAAAACCGATGCCTTGGATGTCGTGCAAACCAGGAGCAAGGCCATGGTCGAGGTCTTCAAGAAGATCCGGTCGGTGGCCTCCACAAAAACCACCGTGCTGCTGGTGGGCGAGACCGGCACCGGAAAAGGCATCATGGCCAAGCTGATCCACCAGCACAGCAACCGGCAGGGTGCGCAATTTATCAGCGTCCATTGCGGTGCCATCCCCGACAGCTTGCTCGAAAGCGAACTCTTCGGCCATGAAAAAGGCGCATTTACCGGAGCCGTGCGCAAAAAGCTGGGAAAATTCGAAATCTCCAATGGCGGCACCATTTTCCTGGACGAGATCGGCACACTGACTCCGCCCGCGCAGATCAAGCTGCTGCAAGTATTGCAGGACGGCACCTTCAGCCGGGTGGGCGGCGAAGAGACCATCCAAACCAATGCACGGGTCATCGCGGCCACCAATTCCAACTTGAAACAGCTTAGCGAAGCCGGGGAGTTTCGCAAGGACCTTTATTATCGGCTCAACGTCTTTCCCATCGAAATCCCCTCGTTGCGCGAGCGCGCCGAAGACCTGCCCCATTTGATCGAAGTCTTTTTAAAGCGCCTGAACCGGGAATTTCAGAAATCGATCCATGGCGTCCATCCCCAGGTCATTGCCGGATTGTCGCATTATGACTGGCCCGGCAATGTCCGCGAACTGGAAAATTTGTTGGAGCGGGCCTATATCCTGGAAAATTCCAATATCCTGACCCCCGAAAGCTTTCCCCTGGATCTTTTTGAAGGCCAGAACCCCTCGGCGGTAGTGCCGCTGCATAGCCGAATGCCCCTTGCCGAAGCGCGCAAGGTGGCGCTGGAAGATTTTGAGCGCCAGTACCTCAAGGACCTGGTCGCGCGCAATCAGGGCAGGATCAACATATCGGCCTCCGAAGCGGGTATCAGCACCCGCCAGTTGCACAAACTCATGAGCAGATACGGTATCCGCAAGGAAGAGTTCAAACACGATGCCGGGGTAAAATAGGGCTTTCGTTGATCATGTCGAATCGTCATTGCGTTTTCGGGCGCACCTGTCCGCGAAAAAACCAACCCTCAATCGAAGAATGACAAATGACGCATGCCTGGCCAATCGCTTGTTGGACAACCACCTGCCGATTCAAAGCATCGAGGCAACACCCGCATCTTCTGCACCAACGCACCAACTCAACCAACCCAATGAACCCAATAGCTCAAAAAACTCAACAAACCGGGAATTGAACATTGACCGGTCATGTGCTAACAGGTGCCTCTTATCCGTGAAGATCGCAGGAATCATCATCGGCTCATGGAACCAGGGAGACGACGACCAATGCACCCAACCAATTGCATTTAGGAAAAGCTATGGACCTGTTCGTTTTAGCAGTAGCGATTCTGTTTATCTTTGCGATCGTGGATTTGGTCGTCGGGGTCAGCAACGATGCCGTCAATTTTCTCAACTCCTCGGTAGGGTCGAAGGTGGCTTCCCGGCACGTGATCCTGACCGTGGCCAGTCTGGGCATCCTGGCAGGGGTGACCTTTTCCAGCGGTATGATGGAAGTTGCCCGCAAGGGCATCTTTTCCCCCCGGTTCTTTACGATGCCCGAGCTGATCATCATTTTTCTGGCGGTGATGATTACAGATGTGGTGCTGCTCGATCTGTTCAACACCTTCGGACTGCCTACCTCCACCACGGTATCCATCATTTTCGAATTGCTGGGCGCGGCCGTGGCTGTGTCGGTGATGAAGATAATGCGAACCGACCAGAACTTCTTGATTTTGGCCCAATACATCAATACCGGCAAGGTGCTCGCGATCATATCGGGCATCCTGCTGTCGGTGGGCATTTCTTTTGTTTGCGGCGCAGCTGCTCAGTTCGCCACCCGCCTGACATTCACATTCAATTATGAAAACAAGATCAGGCGCTATGGTGCCATTTGGGGCGGATTGGCGCTTTCCATGATTACCTTTTTCATGATTATCAAGGGCGCCCGGGGTGCCTCCTTCATAACGCCGGTCATGCTGGCCTGGATCAAGGGACATACCTGGACACTCCTGCTGGGCGGCTTTGTTTTTTTCACCCTGCTGTTTCAAATGCTGATGCTCGTCACGCGCATCAACATCCTCAAACCAGTTGTCTTGTCCGGCACTTTTGCCTTGGCAATGGCATTTGCCGCCAACGATCTGGTCAACTTCATCGGCGTACCGCTGGCCGGGCTTCAGGCTTACCTCACAGCCAACGCCAGCGCGATGCCGCTGACGCTGGCCATGGAAGGACTGGAGGCGCCGGTGCATACCGACACCTTGTTCTTGTTGGCTGCCGGAGCGGTGATGGCGGCAACCTTGTGGTTATCGCGGAAAACCCAGACCGTCACCAAAACAGAGGTCAGCCTGGGCCGCCAGGAAGAGGGCCTGGAAAGATTCGATTCCTCACAATTGTCCCGTATCATTGTCCGCATGGTGCTGCGCCTGTTCGATACAGCCCCCCGCGCATTTCCGGCCGGCGTCCGGCGCTGGGTCCGCCGGCGTTTCGATGCAACCGGTTACCGGCCGCCGACCGGCTACGATGGTATGGTCCCCGAATTCGACCTGCTGCGCGCCAGTGTCAACCTCATGGTGGCCAGTGCACTGGTCGCCTGGGCCACGAGCATGAAACTGCCGCTCTCCACTACCTATGTCACCTTTATGGTGGCCATGGGCACCTCCCTGGCCGATCGGGCATGGGGCCGCGAAAGTGCAGTGTACCGCGTCACCGGCGTACTGATGGTGATTGGAGGCTGGTTTTTCACGGCCCTGCTTGCCTTCAGCGTATCCTTGTGCTTTGCCTTTGCGATCGGTTATCTCAACGGAATAGCCGTTTTCGGCCTGCTCACGCTGGCCGGGTATATTATTTTGCGCAATCTGAAAACGCACGGCCGTCGCGAGAAGGCCGCTCGGGATTTGGAACTGCTGGATCTTAAAAGGGTTAGCGATCCGGATTTTGCCGTGCGCACCTGTTTTGAGCACAGCGGCCGATTCCTGAGCGTGGTGCAGGGGAACCTGGGAACCTGCTTCGACGGCATTCTTACCCAGAACCGCAGGCAGCTCAAGCAGCTGCGCCGCCAGACCAGCAATATTCAGAAGTGGTCCAACACGATCGTGGCCAACATCTTCAAGACCTTGCGCCTGCTGCAGCGCGAAGAGCTCAAACAAGCCAGTCATTACGCTTACGTGATTTCCGCTTTACAGGAAATCGCCGAAAGTCTTCGTGATGTGATCCTGCGCTGCCATGTGCATACCGCCAACCAGCATGCCGGCCTGCTGCCGGCCCAAAAAAAGGAGCTGCAGCAGGTGCGCAAATCGGTCGAAGCGCTTCTGGCGGAAACGGCCGACATTCTTCTGACCCGCCGGACTTTCGAATACCGGGAAGTGGCGGCTCACTACGTGCAGCTGAAACAGTATCTGGAGGAGTGCGACCGCCGGCAGGTCGAACGCATCCGCAGCGGACAATCCAAGACCCGTTTAAGCATTTTGTTCTACGGCATCAACAATGCGTGTCTGAAAATCAGCGAACAGACCTTGCACCTGCTTAACATCTTTCACCAGACCTTTCATTTGGAAGAAAAGAGTTCATCGAAGAACAGCCGCATGTGGGCCCAAGAACGCCGATCCGCGTCGCCATCGTAAGCCAGTGCCGGTATGCCGTGTTCACCGGCTTGAGGATTGGTGAAGCCGTGCTTGGCCCCGCCGTAGACAATCACCTGGTAGTCCAGGCCTGACTGCGCCATGGAGGCCTGGTAGGACTGAACCTGTTCGGGCTTGGCGAAGCTGTCCGCCGCGCCATGCAGGATGAGAAATTTGGCTTTGGCCTGCCGGGCCGCATCAGCCGGCGGTTCCTGCAGGGATCCGTGAAAACTGGCTATCCCTTTGATGTCGGCGCCGCTGTACGCCAGTTGCTGAACGGTGCCGCCGCCGAAGCAGTAGCCGATCGCGGCCACGCGCTCGGGATCGGTTTGGGATTGCTTTTTAAGAACCTCCAGCCCGGCCGAAGCCCTTTTCCGCCAGAGCTCCTTGTTCTGAGTGATCTCCTTGGACCATTCACCGGCTTGCTGCGGGTGTCGGGTTTGCTTGCCCTGGCCGTACATATCCACGGCAAAGGCCACATATCCCAAGCCGGCCAGCTGTTCGGCGCGCCGGCGGATGTAGTCGTTTAACCCCCACCACTCATGCACCACCAGGACAGCCGGGCGCTTTCCGGAAACGGCATCATCGTAGGCCAGATAGCCCGTCATGCTTGTGCCATCCTGTTCGTAGTTAATGGTTTGCGTTTTCAATTGGGCCTGTACCGGGGCATGCAAAAGCACCCCCATCACCAGGATGAACAAAGCTAAGTGGATTTTCATCACTTTTCTCCTTATCTAGAAATGGTTGGATTGTTCATGTTGGTGGACGCTCCTGTGCGTGTCCATCCATTGACTCCCGCGTCATTGCCCGGCAGGCAAGAGAGCATGCTAAGAACTGCTCGACTGTCCTAACTGCATGGGGAAGATGAAAACCGCCGATGTGGCGATGGGCTGATAGAGGATCAAAGCCTGCAGGTTAATGGCTAAAGAATAGCAACGAAGATGCCTGGGGCAAGAGAGTCGAATGGATGCCTCTATTAACCTTGCCAAAATGCTAAAAAGAGGACAAGAATCGATCCGTTTTTGGGGCACGCTGACGTGAAGGTGCAGGAAGGTTCCGGCGCCTTCAGCAATGAACAGTGCCGCCGAGAATTACTGCCGGGTGCAGGAAAGACTTGAAACCGCACGTGGTTTATGGTCTTTTCAGGCTGTGCTTTCCCATCTGATCGGATCCTGTGCTATCGGCTTCAGATCTCTTCTCTGCATGGACCAATTCAATCGCCCGATTGCGGGCCGCATGAATCTATCCGGAAAGGAGAGCATTATGAAAAAAACGAGATCCACCAGGGTACTGGTCATCCTTATGGCGGGGTTGCTGTGGGCCTGCACGACTTCCAAGCCGGCCGACATGAAAGAGGGCGCCATCCTTGATTCGCAATACCAGCAGGAGCGCCTGGCCGCGGATACCCCCTTTGCGGGCGTCAATGGGGCCGCGGTCGGCGCGGACGGCCATCTGTACGTGACGCATACCGGAAACGGCACCATCACGCGCATCGATCTGACCACTTTGCAACCCTCGGTGTTTGTGCCGCCCGGCGCAGGCGTTTTTATCCCCGACGATATCGCCGCCGATGACAAGGGCAATCTCTACGTCACCGGCACCACCCCGCTGGTCGGACAGGTCTACCGCATCGATGTCAACGGCGTGAAAACCATCATCGCCGAGGGAATGGCCGCACCCAACGGCATTGAATACAACCCGCGCACGGGCCGCCTGTTTGTGAGCGAGTGCTTCCAGGCCAACCGGGTGTTTGAGGTGGATCCGGCCGGCATAAAACCGGCCAAAGTGTTGATCGGCCCGAATGTGATCCCGGTGCCCGAGGGATTCGATTACGATCCCGATACCAACGACTTGATCATACCGGATATGGGTACCGGCAAAATCTTGAGGGTGCACCCGGATACGGGCGCGATCACCACCCTGGCGGAGAAATTCGTCACGCCCATTGCACTGACCATCGGTGCCGATAAAATGATTTATGTGCCCGAACTGGCCACCGGCGCTGTTTACAAGGTCAGCCTGGACGGCACCCGCCGCGAAAAGATCGCCCAGATCGCACCCGGACTGGACAATGTCGCCATCACCCGCCAGGGACGACTTTTCGTCACCAGCTACTGGGAGGCCACCATTTACGAGGTATCCACCGACGGCAGCGGCCGGTTCAAACGGCTCTTTGCCGGCGGCCCCAACCAGCCGTTGGGTATCGTCGTCAAAGAGGGCGCCATTCTGGTGGCCGACGCCATCATGGTACGCTCCGTCAAGGAGGGCAAATACAACCCGACCAAACTCAATGCCTGGGCCTCTCAGGGCATGCCGCTGCCCTTGAGCCTGGCCGATGGGCCGGGCAATCAGGTATTCTGGACCGATTGCATTCACGGGGCGGTGGCCATGGGCGACCCGGAGACAGGCGAGTTCAAACCGCTGGCCGGGGAATTGAATCTGCCCATGGCGGTGTTGATGGACAAATCACAATCCCGACTTTTTGTGGCCGAATACGGTGCCGGACAAATCAGCGTGGTGAGTCTAAAGGACGGCGTCAAATCCGTTCTGGTCAAAGATCTTCAAGGGCCGCTGGCCATGGCACAGCTCGGTGATACGTTGTATGTCGCAGAGAGCAAAATAGGACGGATCAGCTCCGTGAATATCCAGAGCGGCCGGAAAGAAGTTTTTTTGTCTGCCGCGGCCGCCAAGCCGGGAGCGCTGGCCGATGACGGCAAAAACCGCCTGTTGGTGCTCGACGGCGCAGGGCAGAAGCTGCTGCGGATTGATCCCGCAACCATGCAGGTCAAGGTCGTGGCCGCTCATCTGCCCATTGAATATGGGACAGTGGGGAGCTATCCTCCCGTGGAATTCCCCCTGCCCATGTTTGTCGGTAAAAAGGGGGAAATCTATTTGAATACGGCTGAACGCGGATTGTTGAAACTGACACCCAGGGAAAAGTAGACCGCCCGGAGCGCCCCTACGCCGGGACCGGATAGTTTCCGGCGGCCGCGCGCGAGAGTTGTTCGTCCGCCTTCCGACGCCCGGAGCAATTGGCCGGGCTGCCCGTGCAAAACGGGTGTGTCTGATGGGCAAAGCCCGACTCGGGTTTTCCGGAACCTTGCGGATGCGGAGGCCGACTCCGCGGTAAAGGTCAAGTACCTGGAAGTCTAATGATTTCCTAAAAAAGTCCGATTTCTATATCGCGCTGCGTTCACGCCGCTGCGGCGTAGGCGTATGTACGCCGCACGATGCGCGATGGGCGCGTTGAACTCGGACTATTTTCTTTGCCGTCTCGCCGACTTACTGGGACTGCTCTTTAAGAAAGGTTACGCCGATGCCATCCTTGGCCGTCCAGGCAACCCGGGCCTTGATGATCAGATAATTGGCCCTGGTCTTGAAAGGAATGGTCATGATGACTTCACGGCCGATTTCCGGCTCGGTGTTCATCATCATTTCGATATAGGCGCCGCCCTTGCCCAGATTGCGGATCTGACCGGAATAGGTATCTTCATAGTCATCCACATCGGCGTGCAGATCGCATGGCGTTCGATTGTACATCCGACGATCCGCTGGAAGAATGGCATTCAGCATGAGCGCAAATCCTTTCCTTGTAGTAATTCCCGCATCCATTCATTGGAGAACGCTGCGACAGCATGGCCTAAATGTTGAGCACCCGCCGCTTGGCAAAAATTCTCGCTACAAGCACAGCAAGAAGCAGGCCATACCCGGCCTTGTTTTTAAGTTGCTGTTATTATAACCAAACTTTCCGTATGCAGGCCCCGTGTGCTAAATTTTTGACAACCCGCCGGCATCCCTGCAACATGCAGCGGCGAAATGCCAACAGCCGCCGCAAAGCAGGCGGCTTAAAAGTAGCGGCGGGCGCCTTTGTAGCGACGACTGAAATACTTGTTGGACAAAGCAGCGGAGCGGATCGGCTTGCCCCGGCCGGGCGCATGGATAAATCGATCCTCACCGCTGTAAATGCCCACGTGGGAGATGCGGTTGCTGCCAGCGGTTGCGAAAAATACCAAGTCCCCTGGCCGAAGCCCATCCCGGTTCACCGGCGTTCCGGCCCGATATTGCCCGAAGGCACTGCGCGGTAGGTCCAAGCCGTTGAGGCGATAAACCGTCATGGTCAGACCGCTGCAGTCAAAGCCGTCCACCAGGGAAGCGCCGCCCCAGCGATACGGCATTCCCACAAACCGCCGTACAGTTTGAACAATGCTCTCTTGCAAGACCGATTGCGGATCGCCCTCCAGATTCTCCGGTCCGGGCTGCACGATGAAATACGTATCGATCAGGCGCTTGGATTGCAATTCCAGGGCCCGATCCCGGGCGGCTTCCCTCGTGTCGAAGCGCTCGAAGCGTACCTTGTAGAAATGATCGCTGTCCACGAAGAAATAGGCATCCAGCCCAGCCGCCTGCAAGAGGGCTGCTTGCTTGGCCGCCCGTTCCGAAGTTGAAAAAGCGCCGACCTGCAGGGTGAAGTGAATGGCCGGCAGCGTCATACCGGATGGCGGCGGTGCGAGCGGATCGGCAGGCGCCTGGGGGATCGATTCTGCCGGAGATTCAGCCGCCTGCTGCGCAGGCGATTGCCCTGAAAGTGGCTCGGAAGGAGGCGTCATCTCCGGCTTGTGGACAACTGTCGGTTTGGGAACACCGGCGCAAGCCAATACGGCGATCCAAAGAAACAACAGCGCAGACCATGGGGCGGCGGATAGGCAGGGGTAAACGGTCCTAGGATGCATGCGAACATTTTAGCGGCAGTATCTTTTGAATGCAACCCCATATCTCCGGCAATTACGGTTGGCCGCAAAAAAGAGATCGGGTGGTATTGGTATCGAGATCAGGCGAAGTCCTGTCGACCCTCAAAAGATATATGCACCTATTGGATCATCGATTTGAATGGGTGCGTGCTTCGAATTGGAGATCCTTGTCCGATTTTGCCGGCCTAGGGTTTTTCCGCCTGTGGCGCCGATCCGCCGGCCAGGCTCCTTATTCCCATCGTGTTGATCAGCTGGTTGATATCAGTGGTTTTCAGATTCATGCCACCTTCGGAGACCGGCAACAGCATAATACGTTTGCCCTGCATGGCCTCGGCGATGCGCAGCTTGACGAATGCTTCGCCGCCCGACCCTGCCAGGGCATTGTTCATCTCCTGAATCCCCTTGGCTTCGGCGATTCCTTCGGCCTTGATGGCTTCGGCCAGCAGTTTTTGCTTTTCATAGTAGACGTCGGCTTCAATTTGGGCCTTGCGATAGACGCCGTCGGCATCGGCCACCATTTTGTTGACTTCGCCTTTGGCTTCTTCCAGCTTGCGTTTGTATTCTTCCAGGGCCGCGTGCTGGGCTGAGCGGTTCTTTTGCACCTGCTGATCGGCCACTTTCTTATCCTCGATGGCTTTTTGATATTCGGGGTTGAAGCGGTAGTCCTTGGTGAGCACTTTTTCCACGATGACGCCCATGGGACCGAGCATCTGCTGCAAAACTTCCTTGGCATGCTGGGATTGCAGTTCGCGTTTCTCAGCCACATAAAACTCTTCGGTGGTCAGCTCTCCGAAGATATCGCGCGGCTTGCTGCGGGCGATGGTGCGCACGATCTTGTCACGCAGCATGCGGTTGTTTTCAGCTACGTTCTGCAGGATATGCGGGGCCCTTGCGCCATCGAGGCGGTAGGCGATAATGACATCCAGGCTGATGTCGTTGCCGTCTATGGTTTTAAACAGCAAATCGTCCTGGTTGCGCCGGTCGCCGCGTCCCCGCTCAAAAACCATTTCCAGGTTCTGCAGTTTGGTGTCAAAAGTGTGCCAGCCGTTGATAAAGGGCATGAACACATAGGTGGCTCCCGGGGGATAGGCCTTGTTTTCCACGCCTTTCTCGCCCAGAAGGGCCAATTTCTTGGTTCGCACGCCCACCTCGGTTTCGCCGGTGGAGTAAAGAAAGCAGCCGGACAAACCACTTAGCCAAAGAACCGCTGCTACTATCCCAACGATGCGTTTCATCGGGCACCTCCTTTGCGAACGTCAAAGAGCTTCAGGGCGTTATCCAGATCCAACGGGTTGACGCCGGCCGGACCGTCGCTGGGCAGCACAATCAGGTCCATGCCCTTGTAGACATCGGCCATCTTCAAACCCACCATGCGTTCGGAACCGACTCCCTTGAGGGCCTCGTTTTTCAAACGCACTTTTTCGGCTTCAGCCAATTTGACCAGAAGGTCGGCCTCGGCCTTTTTGGCGCGCACGTAGAGATCTTTTTCAGCGGTCTTGCGGGTCACATAAGCTTGTCCCTGCTCCAGCTCAACGTCCGCCGTCACGCGGCCTTCCTGAACGATCTTCTTCAGCTCGGCTTCTTCTTTGGCGGCGCGGGCCGCAGCCTGATTGGTAAAGACCAATTGGTCCTTGAGTTTTTTCTCCTCGATATTCTTCTGGATCTCATGGCTGTATTTGAAATAGCGCACCAGCACATGCTCTACGCGGATTCCCTTGGAATTAAGCTCCTGATTCAGCCGATCGCAGGCCTCCTGAGCTTTTTTGACGCGCAGGGGGCTGTTGTAAAAATCTTCAGTGGTCAGTTTGCCCAAGGTTTCCTTGAGGGCCGGTTCGGCTTTGGGGATGATGCCGTTGTCTTCGAACAGCGTGCCGGGTCCGATCTTTGTAAACGTCAAGTAAGGATTTTCGATGCGGTATAAAATGGAAGCATCCACATCGACGAAAAAGCCGTCCGAAGTCTGGATATGCGCCACTTTGTCTTTGCGGGCGTTGTCGGCGGCCGTTATGGGATAGTCCGTCAGCTCGAGGACCTGGATATTGCGCGGCAGCCGGTGCATCTGGTGCAAACCCGGTATCACCAGATGCAGGCCGGCGGTGTAGAACTCGGCCTGCACGCCCCGGTTCATGCCGATGCGCACCACCTTGATGCCGTATTGGCCGGGTTCCACATAAACGAACAGGGAATTGAAGGCCACCACCAGCAGGGCAGCGACCGCGATCAGGATTTGAATGCCGCGCGAGAGCTTGATTGGCATTTTGGGCATTCTAAACTGCGGTCTGACGACTTTCTTTTTCAGTGCCTCGCCAAAATCGAAGGGCTTGTCCATGATTCACCTCACGGTTCAATTGGAAGATCATGCGCGATAAGGTGTTCCTGCCTCTGTATTCGTAATCCCAGCACATTCGCACTCGAGCTTCGATCTGGTGGCGATTGCGACGTCTGAGTCGCCGATTCTCGTACTTGTACTCAGCGAAGCGGTACTCGTACTCGAACTGAAAACATTGGTATGTTCGAGTACGAGAGCGAGTACGCGTACGATTTTAATTGTGGCAGACAGTTTTTTTGCGTTAAACCTGTCTGCGACGAAATCCATCCCGAAAGTACTGCTTTTCTACTGCAACCCGCAGAAGGGGTTGTACTTCTTCTCCCTGCCGATGGTGGTGGCGTCCATGTGGCCGGTGTAGACGACCATATCCTCGGGCAAGGTGAAGAGTTTGGTATGGATGCTGCGGATCAGGGTATTGAAATCGCCGCCGGGGAAGTCGGTTCGGCCGATGGAGCCGGCAAACAGGGTGTCGCCCACGAAAACCGCCTCGCCGGCATAGAGGGAAATGCCGCCGGGGGTGTGGCCCGGGGTGTGCAGCACCTTAAATTCGATGTTCCCGACCTGCACCGTATCGCCGTCTTCCAGCAAGCGGTCGGGCACGGGTGAGTCTTCGGAGCGCAGGCCCCACACGGCCGCACCTCTGGCCAACTGGCTGAGCATGGGCGCATCCAGGGGATGGATCATCAGATCGGCGCCGCTGGCCTGCTTAAGGGCTTTGTTGGCGCTGACATGGTCAAAATGGCCGTGGGTGTTGATAATGGCCTTAAGGATCAATTTATCCCCGGCCAGCGCCAGCAGGATTTTATCGGCGTCGCCGCCCGGATCGATCACGGCCGCATGGCGGGTCTGCTCGCATCCGACAATGAAGCAATTGGCCTGAAGCGGTCCTACGGGCATGGAACGAATGATCATGATGTGTCCTTCCTTATTGAGTCATTGAGTCCCGCGGTCTCGATATGTTTGGATGCTTTCTTCCTCTTAGACAGCGAAGCGTTGCGCGTAAGCGTACAATACTTGATAGACCCGGGCGCCTTTCGATTCCGACTCCGCTGGGATTAGCGAGTGTCCACCCAGCGCCGCCAACGCAGCCAGCACGCAACCAGTTAATCTCCGTCGAGGGCTTGAGAGGCTTCATCCATGCTGAACGGTAGCGGCGTTTTTTGCAGCTGACCTTCTTCAATGGCCATGCGGATGCTGTCCAAAATGCCGTTGATAAAAGCGCCCGATTCGGGTGTTCCAAAGCGTTTGCCGATGTCGATGGCCTCGTTGATGGACACTTTGGCCGGTATATCGGCACCGTAAAGCAACTCGAAGACGGCGATACGCAAAATGTTGCGGTCCACACAGGCCATGCGCCGCATTTTCCAATTGCTGGAATAGCGTTCGATCACCTGGTCTATTGCGGCCTTGTGCTCCAGTACGCCTTTGACCAGGTACTCGAAAAAGGGATAAAAGCGCTTGCCCGGAGGAAAACAGCCGCAATAATCGTTGAGCACCTGCCTGGAAAAGGCGCAATTCATATCCATGCTGAACAATGCTTGCATGGCCAGTTCTCTGGATTGTCGACGGGTTCCCATAACTAGATCTTTTCTACAACCCCCATCAGATTGGCCATCTCAACGGCGGCCAGTGCGGCATCCCAACCCTTGTTGCCGGCTTTGCTTCCGGCCCTTTCGATGGCCTGTTCGAGGGAGTCGGTGGTCAAGACGCCGAAGATGATCGGCATGCCCGTTTCCATGCTGGCCATGGCAATGCCCTTGGACACTTCGGCACTGACATAGTCAAAGTGGGGCGTGGCGCCGCGGATGACCGCACCCAGGCAAATAACGGCATCATGATGTTTCTTGAGCGCCAGCTTGCGCGCCATCAGGGGAATTTCGAAGGCGCCGGGCACCTTGATGACATCGATATCCTTGTCGCGGGTGCCGCTGCGGGTCAACGCATCCAGTGCGCCGTCCACCAGTCTATCGGTGATGAAACTGTTGAATCGGCTCACCACAATGACGAACTTCTTCCCTTCGGCCACAAGGTTGGCTTCAATAATATTGGGCATTGGCTACCTCCGGTTTGGTCTGTGCCGCTTCAATTTCGTCCGTTTTTTTGGGTTCGCTTCAGCTATCTTCCCGAGGCCGCAGAGAGAGCCGGCTTTCTGCCGCTGCGAAAAAACCTTTTTGCCGATAAGAAAGGCCGCGTGCAAACACGGGCGCGTCGCATCGTGGCGGGCTGACCGCGCCTTTATTGGGTGTGTACATCCAACTGCAGCAGGTGGCCCATCTTGAGTTTTTTGCACTCCAGATAGCAGCGGTTGTACTCGTTGGGCACCACTTCGATGGGGATCTGTTCGACAATGCTGAGTCCGTAGCCATCCAGACCGACCATCTTCTTGGGGTTGTTGGTCAGCAAGCGCATCTGACGCACCCCCAGGTTGCGCAGCATCTGAGCGCCCAGGCCGTAATCGCGCAAGTCATCCTTGAAGCCGAGCTTGCGGTTGGCTTCCACGGTATCGAGCCCATGCTTCTGCTGCAGCTCATAAGCCTTGAGTTTGTTAACCAATCCGATGCCACGGCCCTCCTGGCGCAGGTAGATGATCACCCCCGAGCCTTCCTTGGCGAGCATGGACATTGCCTTGTGCAGCTGGTCGCCGCAGTCGCAACGCAATGAACCGAAAATATCGCCGGTCATGCATTCGGAATGGACGCGCACCAGAACGGGTTTACCCGGGTCGATCTCGCCTTTGACCAGGGCGATGTGCAACTGCTCGTCCACATCGTTTTCAAAGGCAATGATCCGGAATTCGCCGCCATGCTCGGTGGGGATGGTGGTTTCGGCCGCCCGGTGCACGAACAGTTCGTTGCGCATCCGGTATTCCACCAGATCGGCGATGGTCACGATGCCGATTCCGTGCTGTTCGCTGAATTGGATCAAGGTGGGCATGCGGGCCATGGTGCCGTCTTCGTCCATGATTTCACAGATCACCCCCGCCGGCTTGAGTCCCGCCAGACGGGCCAGATCCACCGAACCTTCGGTTTGTCCAACGCGCACCATAACGCCGCCGTCCCTGGCGCGCAGGGGGAAAACATGGCCGGGACGCACCAGGTCGCCGGGTTGGGCGTCGTCGGCCACCGCAGTCATTATGGTCTTAGCGCGGTCGGCCGCCGATATCCCGGTCGTTACCCCGTATTTGGCTTCGATGGACACGGTAAAGCCGGTCTGGAAGGGCGAGGTGTTGTTTTTGACCATCAGCGGCAGTTCCAGTTGGTCGCATTTGTCGCTGGTCATGGACAGGCAGATCAGGCCGCGGCCATATTTGGCCATGAAATTGATGGCCGCGGAGGTCACCTTTTCAGCGGCCATGGTCAGATCGCCTTCATTTTCGCGATCCTCATCGTCCACCAGAATGACCATTTTCCCGGCCGCGATATCTTCAATGGCTTGTTCAACGGTTAAGCGTGGCATGGCATTATATTCTCCGTTCGAAATGCATGTATAGGGGCGAATGATTCGCCCCTAGGGGCGATCCAAAAATCCCGCTTTGGCTAGCAGTTCCATATCGATGCCGCGCGACGCCCCCCCGGGCTTGTCTTGCGCGCCGGACATGAAGCGCTGTATATACTTGCCGATCAGGTCGGTTTCAATATTAAAGGCGGCACCGATTTCCTTGCGGCCGATGGTGGTGATCGCGGCCGTGTGAGGGATGATGCTCACCTGAAAACTGTCGGCTTCGAGGCGATTGATGGTCAGGCTCACGCCATCCACGGCCACCGACCCCTTGACGATCATGCAACGGGTCAACTCGTGCGGGACACTGAAGGTCAGCACCATGGCATTGGCGACCGATTCGCGCTGCGCCAGATATCCGATGCCGTCCACATGCCCGGACACCAGATGGCCGTCAAGCCGGTCGGATAGTCGCATGGCGCGCTCCAGGTTGACCCGGTCGCCGATCCTTGCGGCGGAAAAGATCGTCTTGGACAGCGTTTCGGGGGACACATCGCTGGTGAACCGACTGCCCGCCAGGGACGTCACGGTCAGGCAAGCCCCGTTGACGGCGATGCTGTCCCCGATGCGGGTGCCCTGCAATTCATAATCGGCGGCCACGGCAATCGCCCTGGCCCCTGCGACCGAACGCACGCCCGTCAGGGTTCCCTGACCTTCTATTATTCCAGTAAACATAAATACTTGGTCTGAATTGTCATTGTGGGTGTGGTCAATCAAACCTTCTTCAATTTCAAATCTCAAATTTCCAAATCTCAAATTTGAAATTTCAAATTTCAAATTTCTTTAAGTATCCCTGCACCATAATGTCTTCGCCCACCATTTCTACCGTCATGTCCTGCAGGGTCAGGGCATCTTTCATGAGAGCGGCGCCCTGGCCACGGAACATGGAAACGCCGTCGTCGCCGCCCGTCACTTTGGGAGCATAGAAAATAATCATTTTATCCACGATGTCGGCCGCCAGGGCGCTTCCGGCCACCTGCGCGCCGCCTTCAATCAAAAGGCTGGTAATGCCCATTCGACCGAGTTGCCCCATCAGGGCATTCAAATCGATGCGCCCCTTCTTGACCGGGCTCTCCAGGATGCGCGCGCCGCTGGCCACCAGTCGCCGGTGGTCCATCTCTGATGCATCCGGTCCACATACCACGTAAGTAGGGGCATTGGAAACCTGGGTCAGCATCTGGGCCCTTTTGGACATGGACAACCGCGTATCGAGCACCAGCCGAATGGGATCCACACCCTTTCCGTGCGCCGGCCGGGCCGTCAGGCTGGGATCGTCCGATTTAACAGTGCCAATGCCGACCAGTATGGCATCCATGGCGTGCCGCAGGCGATGGACCCGGCTGCGCGCCGCTTCGCCGGTGACCCAGCGGGCATCGCCCGTGCGGGTGGCAATGCGCCCGTCCAGGGTGGCTGCCATTTTAAGCACCACAAAAGGCTGCCGGGTGGTTACGAATTTGATAAAGCTTTCGTTGAGCTGCCGGGCTTCACGCTCCTTGACCCCGCACACGACCTCAATGCCCCGTGATTGCAGAAAGTCGTTTCCACCGCCCTGGACATCCGGATTGGGATCGGCCATGGCCGCTACCACGCGGCGGATGCCTGCGGCCACGATCTTTTCGGTACACGGCGGGGTTCGGCCAAAATGATGGCACGGCTCCAAGGTGACATACAGAGTGGCCCCGCTGGCTCGTTCACCGGCGTCATCAATGGCGTTGACTTCGGCATGCGCTGCGCCTACGGCCTGATGATATCCCTGGCCGACCACCTGATCATCTTTGATCACGACCGCCCCGACCAGTGGATTGGGCGAAACGTATCCCGCACCGCGGGCGGCCAGCGCCAGCGCCAGCGCCATATAATCGTCATCGTTCATCATCGCTTTTTCACCGGATCCGAAGGTGCCGAATTCGAAAAAGTCCGTTTAGCCTTCACCTGGAGCGAAGCGAGGGATCGTATCCTGCGAAATCGCTGAGTGGAAAAGAATTCCGCCTTTCACCGTTCGCTGAGAAGGGTTTTCAGTTCCGCCACAAAATCGTTGACGTCCTTGAATTCACGATAGACCGAAGCAAAGCGCACATAGGCGATATCGCTAAGCGTATGCAGCTTCGCCATCACCTTTTCCCCGACCACCCGCGAGGGAATTTCTTTTTCGCCGGTCTCACGCAAGTCGCGCTCAAGGTCTTCAATAAAATCCTCGATGGCATTCATGCTGATGTCCAGTTTCTGGCAGGCCTTGCGCATCCCCGAACGCACTTTCTCACGATTGAAAACCTCCCGGCGGCCATCTTTTTTGACGATCATGATGGGGATCTCTTCGATATGCTCGTAGGTGGTGAATCTCCGGGCACAATCGATGCACTCGCGCCGCCGCCGGATCACAGCCCCATCCTTGCTCACCCGGGAATCGATCACCTTGTTGTCCATCTCACCGCAAAAGGGACACTTCATGAAGGCACCTCCGTCTGGCTGCTCGGCCACTTTTCCAGTTCCACCCCAGCTTCGCCCAGCATTTCACTCGACAAGGAATCGGCATAACCGGATGCATAGACAATCCGAACGATGCCCGCATTGATGATCATTTTGGCGCAAATCGAACACGGCAGATTGGTGCAGAAAAGGGTCGCCCCTTTGATGGAAACGCCATGATAGGCGGCTTGGATAATGGCATTTTGCTCGGCATGAATCCCGCGGCACAACTCATGCCGTTCGCCCGAGGGTACATTGCGTTGCTGGCGTAAACAGCCCGTTTCGGCGCAATGGCGCACCTGGCTGGGTGCACCATTGTATCCGGTGGCCAGCAGCCGGCGATCCTTTACCAACACGGCGCCCACGGACCGCCGCAGGCAGGTCGAGCGTTTGGCCACCAGGCAGGTGATGTCCATGAAGTAGGTATCCCAGGAGGGGCGCTCTTTTCCGGAAGTCATTGTCATTTCCCTTTGTTCAGCGCTCAGATTCGGTTCGTCCATCCTCAATCAATTCCGCGGCGTGCCCGGCACAGGACAGCTATTTAAAAGAACGGCCCGGTTGTCCGGAAACGTCAATCAGGCATACAGTGGAAAAGCGCTGCACAATTCGGCCACTTCAAGCCGCGTGCGCTCGAGCACACGCGGATCTTCCTGGCTTTTGAGCACCTCGACGATCATGGCCGCGATTTGGCGCATCTCTTCCGTCCCCATGCCGCGGCTGGTGACATAAGGCGTGCCGATGCGGATGCCGCTGGTGACCAGGGGGCCGCGCCGGTCAAAGGGGACGGCATTCTTGTTGACCGTGATGCCTGCTTCCCCCAGGGCGGCTTCGGCCGCCTTGCCGGTAATATCCCAGGCGGTCAGATCTACCAGGATGAGATGGTTGTCCGTCCCCCCTGAAACCAGCTGCAGGCCCGCGCTTTGCAGGCCATCGGCCATGGCGCTCGCATTGGCCAGCACGTTGGCTTGATAGGTCTTGAACTCCGGCGCCAATGCCTCCTTGAAGGCCACGGCCTTGGCGGCCACCACGTGCATCAAAGGTCCGCCCTGAATGCCCGGGAACACTTCGCTGCGCAACTTGTCCGCAAACTCGGTTTTGGACAGAATCAGCCCGCCGCGCGGCCCGCGCAACGTTTTGTGCGTAGTGGAGGTGACCACATGAGCATGCGGGACCGGGGATGGGTGCAGGCCGGTGGCCACCAATCCGGCGATGTGGGCCATGTCCACCATGAGAAAGGCCCCCACTTCGGCCGCTATTTCGCCGAAGGCTGCGAAATCAAGTACCCGCGGATAAGCGCTGGCCCCGGCCACGATCATTTTGGGCCGGTGCTCCCGTGCGATCCGGCGAACTTCGGCATAGTCGATGGTGCTGGTGCGGGCATCGACCCCGTAGTGCACGAAGCGATAGAGCCGGCCCGAAAAACTGACTTTGGCGCCGTGCGTAAGATGGCCGCCATGGGCCAGATCCATGCCCAGCACCGTATCACCCGTCTGGAGCAAGGCAAAGTACGCCGCCATGTTGGCTTGCGAACCGGAGTGGGGCTGTACGTTTGAGTACTCGGCGCCAAAGAGCCGGCCCACCCGTTCTATGGCCAGGCTTTCCGCCACATCCACATACTCGCAACCGCCGTAGTAGCGTTTGCCCGGATAGCCTTCGGCGTATTTGTTGGTCAACAGACTGCCTTGAGCGGCCATGACCGCCCGGCTGGCGATGTTCTCCGATGCAATCAACTCCAGATGGCTGGTTTGGCGGTCCAGTTCCTGATCCAGAACCCGCGCAATCTCAGGATCCACTGCCCCGATTAGATCGTTGTTCAAAGTTCACCCTCCTTGAGTTCCCAACGGCGGTCGCCGTATGGCCCCTCCTTTTTTGGCCCCCCGTCCGAGGAGGCTGAATGAAGGATGCTCTTTAGGCCCGCCGGTCGACGCAGTTGCAGTCCGGCACCTCATCGAACAGGTCCAGACGCCGCTGGTGACGTCCGCCCTCAAAGGAAGTTTCCAGCCAGACCCTGACGATCTCCAGGGCCAGCACATCGCCGACGATGCGCCCGCCTATCACCAGGATATTGGCATCGTTGTGGCGCCGGCTCATTGCAGCCGAAAACAGGTCGTTGCACAGGGCGGCGCGCACATGGGCAAACCGATTGGCCACCATGGACATCCCCAGCCCCGTGCCGCACATCAAAATGCCTCGCCCGTAACGCCCTGCGGAAACGCCGGCCGCCACCTGCATGCCGATTTGAGGGTAATCCACGGAGGCCTCGCTGAAAGCCCCCACATCCTCCACCTCGTCGCCTCTTTCGATCAGGTATGCCTTGATCCTTTCCTTGAGACCGAAGGCGGCATGATCACAGCCGATCACGAGCTTCATCGCTTCACTCCTTCACAGGTCCTTTTCGGCTATCTCCCCACACCCGAGCGCTCATGGTCTTCCGACGATCCCCGGTCAAGTGTCGGGATCTCGAACCTGCCCCTATATGATGTGGTTGTAAGAGCACTTCATAGCTTCATATGCGCAGGACCGCAAGAAAAAAACCTGTCCTCACAGGCAACCGCAAGCCCATTGAGAGGACCTCCTGGGTGTCTTTAACGCGGCAGAACCCGATGGAAGCATAACCTGTTCGGTGGGTCCGTGTTTTGCAGGCGGTGAAAAGCACTCGATAGGGGGCTTACCGTCGGTCCGAGCACCGAACTTTTGCCCGGGTGCTCGGACCCGAGGGTTAATATCTGTATTTCTTTAAAATCAAAGCTGCATTGGTGCCGCCGAAACCGAAAGAATTGGTCATCGCATAGGTCACTTCGGCTTTGCGCGCCACATTGGGAATGTAATCCAGATCGCACTCTTCGCCCGGGTTTTCAAAATTGATGGTCGGCGGCATGATGCCGTTTTGGAGGACCAGGGCGGTAAAGACCGTTTCGACGCCGCCCGCGCCGCCCAACAAGTGCCCGGTCATGGATTTGGTCGAGCTGATCGGCACTTTGTAGGCGTATTCGCCGAAGACCGTCTTAATGGCCCGGGTTTCATACAGGTCGTTGAGCGGCGTCGATGTCCCGTGCGCATTGATATAATCGATCTGCGCAGCCTGGAGGCCGGCATCATCGAGCGCTGCCTGCATGCAGCGCGACGCACCCTCCCCGTCCGGCGGTGGTGAGGTCATATGGTACCCGTCGCCGCTCATGCCGTAGCCTGCCATTTCGGCATAGATCTTAGCCCCGCGTTCCAGGGCGTGCTCCAAGGACTCCAGGATCAGAATTCCGCTGCCTTCACCGACCACGAATCCATCCCGGTCCTTATCGAACGGACGCGAAGCCTTTTGCGGATCGCTGTTGCGGGTGGACAACGCCTTCATGGCGCCGAAGCCCGCAATGCAGGTGCGGGTGATGACCGATTCGACCCCGCCCGTGATCATGGCATCGGCCTTGCCATATTTGATGAGCTCATAGGCGTCTCCAATGGCATGGGCGCCGGCCGCGCATGCGGTGGCCACCGATGAGTTGGGGCCTTTGGCGCCGAACAGGATGGAGATCATGCCCGGGGCCATGTTGCCGATCAGCAGGGGAATAAAAAACGGACTGGCCTTTCTGGGACCCAAATTGTCGACCGTACGGGCCGTCACTTCCAACATATTCAGCCCGCCCAGGCCGCACCCGGTCAATACGCCGACCCTGTGCGCATTGTGACCGTTGATAATCAGGCGGGAATCTTCAATGGCGATTTTCGTCGCAGCCACAGCATAAGCAATAAATGTTTCTGTGCGTTTGGCCTCTTTCTTGGGCATGAACTCTTCGGCATTGAATCCTTTGACTTCGCCGGCGATCTTCGTTCCATATTCAGAAGTGTCAAACCGGGTGATTTCGCCGATCCCGGACTTTCCGGCAATCAGCGCAGACCAGGTTTCCTCGACACCGATACCCAAGGGCGTGACCAAACCGAGTCCGGTTACCACTACCCGTCTTTCCAAAAGAACCTCCTTTAAGGGCGACCAGGCCCCGGATCCTCAATAGATAAGAGGCCGCCGACCATAGTGGAAATAGGCCCCCTGCCGGCGGCAGCAACCGCCGGACCTGCTGAGCAGGATTCCGCTACACCGTGAACAGGTGGGTCAACGCCATACTCTAGGGCGTCAACGAAGCGCTATCAAGATCAAGGATCGATCTATCAGTGGGAATTGATGTAATTGATGGCATCCTGTACGGTTACCAGTTTCTCGGCATCCTCATCCGAAATATCGATGTCGAATTCTTCCTCCATGGACATGATCAGTTCGACCAAGTCCAGTGAATCGGCTCCCAGATCATCCACAAAAGAGGCTGCGGGCACCACTTCTTCAATATCGACGCTCAGTTTTTCGGAAATGATTTTCTTGATTTTGTCTTCAACGGACATTTTACGTTCTCCTTTCAAAGGAACACTCAAAATGGAATGGACGTCCCTGCACAGCTTTACATTCGATTCGGGCCGGTCGGGGCTGTATGTTCAATCACCAATCCGATCAGCATCCGTATTCAGCCTGTTTGATGACAGGCGCGATACCTTTTTGAACTACATGAACATGCCGCCGCTGACATGCAGCACCTGTCCGGTCATGTAGGCGGCCGCATCCGAGGCCAGAAAAGCAACCGCCCCGGCGACATCCTCGACCTGTCCGGCCCGCCCCAGCGGAATGGAAGCCAGCATGGCTTCCTTGACCTTTTCAGGCAACACGGCGGTCATGTCCGTGGCGATAAAGCCGGGGGCCACCGCATTGACCGTCACATTGCGGGAGGCATATTCCTTGGCCGCCGTCTTGGTCAATCCGATCAGGCCAGCTTTGGAAGCCACGTAATTGGCCTGACCGATGTTGCCGATGGCACCCACGACGGAGGCCATATTGATGATCCGTCCACCCTGCTGTTTGGCCATGATGCGGGCGGCGATCTGCGTACACAAAAAGGGGCCTTTCAGATTGACATTGAGGACCGCGTCCCAATCGGACTCTTTCAGGCGTGCCATCATCCCATCGCGGGTAATTCCGGCATTGTTGACCAGTACATCGATACGGCCCGCATCCTCCATGATCTTGTCGAAAAAAGCGGCGACCTCTTTCTGAACGGCTACGTTGGCCCAAATCCCGACCGCTGTGGAACCGGCCTGCTTGACCAGTTCGATCGTTTCGGCGGCGGCCGCCTCTTCCGCCTCTGGATTGGCCGGCGAATAGTAGTTGAAAAAAACCCTGGTGCCCAGCGCTGCCAAGGCCTTGCAAATGGCCCGTCCGATGCCACGGGAACCGCCTGTCACCACGACCACACGCTGCGCGTTTTCCGCCATCGTTACCTCTCGAAAATGATGTCCGCGATACGATCCATGTCCGCGACCCACTTGCCACGGGCAGCCAACATCTCCTGATAGGCGATATCCGCCAGATGCTGTTGGACGAGGCTGTCATCCAATCCGCCGCCCAAGGCGATTTTAAGGGCGTTTTCACCTGCCACGCGGGTGACTTCGCCGGCGAATACCCGCGCCATGGCCTTGAATTTTTCAGCTTCCGCATCCTTGGCGCGGCTCAGATGGACCGCTTTGCGGGCCAGGGCGATGCCGACTTCCACCCAGGTCATCATGTCGGCCAAATCGAACATGAGGGCCTGCTGACGGGTCAGCCGGTGATTGTGGGCCAAATCGATGGTCCGGTTCAGCGCGCCGGCGGCCAGGCCGTAAAAACGGCAGCCCGCGTCGGGCACCTGCGCATCCAGCTGGGCCATCTCCGCGGCCAAGCGGCCGTAGAATTCGCCCTTGCTCTTGCGGCTGGTTTTCCAGCGGAAGGTGCTGATGATGCTCTGCTGGATCTCGCTGGTGCCTTCGTAAATACAGGTGATCTTGACATCGCGCTTGATCTTCTCGACGCCGAATTCACGGATGTAGCCGTAACCGCCCAGCGCCTGGATGCAGTCGTTGGCGGCGCGGTCGGCCGCTTCGGTGGCGAACAGTTTGCCGATGGCGCCTTCCACCTGCAAGTCTTCCTCGCTTTTGTCCAGCATATCGGCCACTTCATCGATGTAGGCGTCGGCGGCCGCCAGGCGCACCGCGTTGGGCACGATCAATTTGTGAGTGTAGCCTTGTTTTTCGGACAGGGGCGTACCGAACTGAATGCGCTCTTTGGCATAGGGAATGGCGATCTCCAGCGCTGCTTTGCCGGCGCCCAAGGCCATGGAGGCCACCATCAGGCGCGTGTAGCCGAACACCTGGTTGGCCTGCTTGAGCCCTTTGCCCGGCTCGCCGCCGATCAGGTTTTCGATCGGCACGAACACATCGTCGAAAGTCAACGGTGATGTGTTGGAAGCGCGAATACCGTGCTTTTCCTCGCCTTTGTGCTGTTTGAAGCCCTGTGCGCCTCTTTCGATGATGAAAAACGAGGGGCCTTCGGGAGCATCGGCCAGCACCGTGACGATATCCGCGTAGCCGCCGGTGGAAATAAACTGCTTGTTTCCGGTGATCTTATATCCCGTGACCCGTCCATCGGCATCGGTTACGGGCACTGCCTTGGTCTTGAGCGAAGCCAGGTTGCTGCCCGCGCCCGGTTCGGTCACCGCGTAGGCCACCAGGGAGTTGCCTTCGGCGATCCGGCAGAGCCACTTCTGTTTCTGTTCCTCAGTGGCGCCGACCAGGATCGGGTCGGTACCCAGTTGAATGGCGAAAAAACCGGTGGCCACCCCCAGGCAGATTCTGGCCGTTTCCTCGGTGACCTTACAGCAATCCCGCGCGCCGCCGCCCATACCGCCGTATGCTTCGGGGATGAACAGCAGCTGCAATCCGATTTCCGGCCCTAGCATTTCGCGGATTTCGGCTTCCGGAAAAACTTCGTCTTTATCCCATTCCAGTATTTTTTCCTTGCTCAACAGCTTTTTGCGAAGCTGGCGGACCGTATCCACCACCATCTGACGTGATTCGAGATCCAGACCTCGGCATGCGTTCTCGTTCATTAAAGCGCGTCCTTTGCACGTGAGGAATTTGATGGTTGGAAATTATTCTTTTTCTGTTTCGACGGCCGTGCGCCCTTTGTAGGCGCCGCAGTTGGGACAGGCATGATGCGGGAGCGTAGCCTCGCCGCATTCCGAACAGGTGGATATCGCCGGGGCTTCGACTTTTTGATGGGTGCGCCGCTTGTCGCGTCTTGACTTTGATATCTTGTGCTTTGGTAAAGCCATGAGTAATCTCCCAACTATTAGGTATTATTATTAAAATATTAAAATTCAAGCGTTCATGGACAATGACGCCTCTAGTAATTAAAATCCCCCCTCTTGTCAAGGAGTTTTATCGCAGCGCGATTTTGCAATACTTGTGCTGTCACCGGCGATATGCTATGCAATGGCTTTTTATCGCCCTGCGGATGCCATGGAGCGCATATGTAGCTCAATAAACAGAAGAATTTTCAATTCGCAGGGGTAAAAAGGGCGAGCCGGTCATCTGCGATTGAACCGTTGGGCCCTGTCGGCAATCCTTCCGAACCACCGGCCGAAAAGGATGCGCTCGAGGTCTCGGGCGGCGATTGTCTAGTTTACTCATTAAAAAAGCAAGTAATGAGCGGTTCGGGGTGAATGGTTTATTGAGAACCAGTTAAAAAGTTCGATCAAATCGACTTCGCAGTTCGAATTGATTTCAAGTTCACAGGACCGCGCACGGCTCGCCTGGCGTCCCTTGATGTTGCAAATAATGGACTGAATTAAACCTATTTATAAGGAAGAACAAAATGAGCGTCGTCAGGACCCGTTTCGCACCCAGCCCCACCGGCTACCTGCATGTCGGCGGGGCACGCACCGCCCTTTTCAACTGGCTCTACGCGCGCCACACCGGCGGCACCTTCATATTGAGGATCGAGGATACCGATGCGGCCCGATCCACCGAACAATCGCTGCAAGCCATTTTCGACGCCCTGCGCTGGCTGGAAATCGATTGGGACGAAGGCCCCTATTACCAAAGCCGCCGATTGGATATTTACAACGACCATATCGACCGGCTGGCGGCATCCGGCCACGCCTATTATTGCACCTGCACACCTGAGCAGATTGAAGCCATGCGGGAAAAAGCCCGGGCCGCCGGAGCAAAACCCCGGTATGACGGGACTTGCCGCGAAAAACAGCTCGGCCCTTCGCCGCATGCGGTGGTACGCTTTAGAGCGCCATCCACCGGCACCACGTTGATTGATGACGTGGTGAAAGGCAAAATCGTATTCGCCAACGACGAACTGGACGATTTTGTGCTGCGCCGCACGGACGGCATGCCGACTTACAATTTTGCCGCAGTGGTGGATGATGTGACCATGAACATCACCACGATCATTCGCGGGGACGACCATGTGATGAACACCCCCAAGCAAATCCTCCTTTACCAGGCGCTGAACCATCCCCTGCCGGTGTTTGGACATGTGCCCATGGTGTTGGGCAATGACCGCACACGCTTGTCCAAGCGTCACGGCGCCACATCGGTAACCGCCTATCGCGACATGGGGCTGCTGCCCGAGGCCTTGATCAATTTTCTGGCCCGCCTGGGCTGGTCCTATGGCGATCAGGAATTTTTTACGCGCTCGGAATTGATCGAAAAATTCGATCTGGACCGGGTGGGCAAGTCCGCCGGCATTTTCGATCCGGTCAAACTCAGCGCCCTTAATGCCGACCATATCCAGGCATCCACGCCCCAGTACCTGGCAGCACACCTCAAACCATTTCTGCATGCCCAGGGATGGACGGCCGACAATGATGACTATCTGCACCATGCAATCGCCACCCTGCAGCCGCGCAGCAAAACACTACAGGAGATGGCGCTGCAGGCCCACTTCTATTTCAGCGCAGAAATCAGCCTGGACGAGCAGGCCGCTCAAAAATTCCTCACGCAAGGCATCCTGGATCCGCTGCGGCACCTTAAGGCGCAACTGGCTGAGCTGCCGTCGTTCGGTGAAAAGGATCTGGAAGGGGTATTTGTCCGATTGATGGAAAAATTCAGTCTCAAGCTGGGCAAAATCGCCCAACCGGTGCGGGTGGCCCTGACCGGCACGACCGTCAGTCCAGGCATTTTCGAGATCATGGCTGTCCTGGGCAAACAGCGGGTGCTTTCGCGTTTGGAGAAAGCCATTGACTACATCGAAAGACGTTAAAGGGTAGCGGCGTGTCATTCAATCTTTTTCCCATGCTCCTGCCATGGATTCGCTGCGCCTACCCAAACATGGCCTGGCAACAGAAACAGTTCCGCATGGATGGCATTTCCGAGGAAATCCCCTTGACTCCGCGGGGCATCTTCAATTATGTAAAGTTTTTTTGGAACTGGGGGATCGTCTAGTGGTAGGACTACGGACTCTGACTCCGTCTGCCGAGGTTCGAATCCTCGTCCCCCAGCCACTTTTAAGCTTAAAGGGTTTACAGAGAGCCGTCTGCAAACCCTTTTTATTTCCATCCTTTAAGAAAAACAACATGGGGCATTTGGGTACGTCCATACTCCAGGCCCTCCTGCCCGCCAGAAAAGAAGATCGACCGTCCGCGCAGAACCCGCTTAAGAGCCCGGAAGGAAAGCGGGTTTGACACCGGCCCCCAACATGCCCTATTTTAGCGGCGCGTTGTTGATTGATGACACCGCAAAAAAAGTCCTCCTAAACCGCAATCCGGTCTCGGCCGGGTTCCAGAAGCCCCTCCAAGCCTTGCGCCGCAATGACGTGAAGAGGCATTTTTCGATTTTTTAGGAGGTCATCCGTTAATTTTGAAGGCGAGGAGCATACCGCAATGGCCGATACCAGTGACCCCAGAACCCCTTCCAATTTCATTAAAGCCGTCATCGAAGAGGATCTAAAAGCCGGCAAGCACCAGGGCCGGGTGGCCACGCGTTTCCCTCCCGAGCCCAATGGGTATCTGCATATCGGTCACGCCAAATCCATCTGCCTGAACTTCGGTCTGGCCCAGGCGTACGGCGGCACCTGCAACCTGCGCTTCGACGACACCAATCCCGCCAAGGAGGATGTGGAGTATGTCGATTCGATCAAGGAGGACGTGCGCTGGCTCGGATTCGACTGGCAGGATCGGGAGTATTACGCCTCGGACTACTTCGAGCAGCTATACGGTCTGGCCGTCCGCCTGATCAGGGATGGCAAAGCCTACGTGGACAGCCTGAGTTCGGAAGAGATCCGCGAATATCGCGGCACATTGACCGAAGCGGGCCGCGAAAGTCCTTTCCGCCATCGATCGGTGGAGGAGAACCTGGACTTGTTTCAGCGCATGCGCGACGGTCAGTTCGAAGAGGGCGACCATGTGTTGCGGGCCAAAATCGATATGGCCCATCCCAATGTGCTGATGCGCGATCCGACCTTGTACCGTATCCGCAGGGCGCCGCACCACCGCACCGGCGAACGCTGGTGCATCTACCCGATGTACGACTTCACGCATTGTATTTCGGATGCCATCGAATGCATCACCCACTCGTTGTGCACGCTTGAGTTTGAAAACAACCGCGCGCTGTACGACTGGGTGCTGGACCAGTTGGACCTGCCCTGCCGCCCCCACCAATATGAATTCGCGCGCTTGAACCTGAATTACACGGTATTGAGCAAACGCAAATTGATTCAACTGGTCCAGCAGGGGGTGGTGGGCGGCTGGGACGATCCGCGCATGCCCACCATTTCCGGATTGCGCCGCCGGGGGTACACGCCTGAAGCGATCCGCAACTTCTGCGAACGCATCGGCGTGGCCAAGGCCAACAGCATTGTGGATATCGCCTTGCTGGAGCACACGGTCCGCGAAGATCTGAACCGCCGCGCCCCCAGAAGGATGGCGGTCCTGCGCCCCCTGAGAGTGGTCATCGAAAATTACCCTCAAGGCGGGGTGGAAGCCTTGGAGGCGGTCAACAACCCCGAAGATCCGGGCATGGGCACGCGCACGGTCCCTTTTTCAAGGATCATTTACATCGAACAGGAGGATTTTCGCGAAGATCCGCCCAAGAAGTACTTCCGCCTGGCACCCGGCCGCGAAGTGCGTTTGCGTTACGCCTACTTTATCACCTGCCGTGAGGCGATCAAAGATACCACGACCGGTGAGATCGTCGAGCTGCGCTGCACCTATGATCCGGCCACGCGCGGCGGGAATGCACCGGACGGCCGCAAAGTGAAAGCGACCCTGCATTGGGTCTCGGCCGGGCAGGCCATCGATGCTCAGGTCCGTTTGTATGACCGCTTGTTCGTCAAGCCCGATCCCGACGAGAAGGTGGAAGGCAAGACCTTCCTCGATTTCATCAATACCAATTCTCTCGAGACACTGGACGGATGCAAGTTGGAACCTGCGTTTGCGGATACCGCACCGGGCGCCATTTATCAGTTTGAACGGCTGGGCTATTTTTGCATGGATGGCAAAGATTCAACGCCGGCGCGCCCGGTTTTTAACCGCAGCGTTACCCTAAAAGACACCTGGGCCAGAATTGAAGCAGCCGAACAAAAGCAGCCCAATTGATTTGAATCTCTGCCTTGCGCCTGAAGAAGCAAGGATGATGGCTTGAAGATCTGTAAATGATGCTGGCGCCTGACACTTCCCAAGAACGCTGCGCACTTTTCGTGGCCACGCTGACCTCCTTCATGGGTCCATTCATGATTTCGGCCGTCAACGTGGCGCTGCCGGCCATTCAAGCCGAACTCTCCGTCAATGCGGTGCAGCTGAGCTGGATCGCCACGGCCTACCTGTTGGCCACGGCCATAGCACTGGTGCCGGCCGGCAGAGTCGCCGACATATACGGCCGGAAGAAAATCTTCAGCGCCGGATTGCTTCTCTATACCCTGTCTTCCACTCTGGCTGCATTGGTTCCCACCATTGGATGGCTGATTGCATTGCGGGTGATCCAGGGATTTGGGGCCGCCATGTTCGTCACGACCGGCATGGCCATTTTAACATCGATCTTTCCGCCCCAGCGTCGCGGCCGGGCGATCGGCATGTATGTTGCGGCGGTCTACATCGGTTTGTCGGTGGGGCCATCCGTGGGCGGCATTCTCACCCAGCACGCGGGGTGGCGCAGCCTTTTTGCCCTGATGCTGCCGCTGGGCGCCGCCTCGGTGTGGGTCACATTGCGCTTCTTAAAAGGCGAATGGGCGGATGCGCGCGGAGAGCCGTTTGATCTGACCGGCAGCGCCTTGTATGCCGGGGCCGTTTTTGCGCTGGTGTACGGCGCCACGCTGCTGCCGCGGCAGCAGGCCTTTTTGCTCATCGCAGCCGGAGCGGGGGGACTCGTGGCGTTTGCCCGGCATACCAGACGAAGCGCTCATCCCGTATTTGACCTGACGTTGTTTCAGACCAACCATACCTTTGTATTTTCAAGCCTGGCGGCCTTGATCAATTATGCGGCCACTTTTGCGGTGACTTTCGTACTGAGTCTTTTTCTTCAGTATATCAAGGGCCTCCCGCCTCAAGCGGCGGGCATGGTGCTGGTGGCTCAGCCTTTGGTGATGGCCATTTTCTCGCCGCTGGCCGGACGTCTCTCGGACCGCGTCGAGCCCCGGCTGCTGGCCACAGCCGGCATGCTCATCACCGCGGTCGGTCTGGCCGGATTTATCCTGCTGCGTCCGCAAACCGGCCTGGTTTTCATTGTGGGCAATCTGGTGTGGCTGGGTTTTGGTTTTGCATTGTTTTCTTCTCCCAACATGAGCGCCATCATGGGTTCGGTGGACAAGCGCCAGTACGGCATCGCCTCGGCTACGGTGGCGATCATGCGCCTGATGGGGCAAATGACCAGCATGGCGGTCGCCACGGTGGTATTGACCCTGTTCATGGGACGCGCGCCCATACAACCGGGCACATTCCCGCTTTTCCTCGAAAGCGTCAAAACCATTTTAACCATTTCATTCGCCTTTTGTTTGGCCGGGGTGTACTTTTCGCTCTCGCGCGGCAATTTGCGGGAAACCCCGCCCAAATGAGAAAATCATCTTCCAACGCGCTTTGCAAGGAGCCCAACGTGAAACATATTGGCGCCCACGTCAGCATCGGCGGGGGTGTGGAAAATGCTCCGCTCAACGCCCAAGCCATTGGTGCAACCGCTTTTGCGATGTTCACCAAAAGTCATCGTCAGTGGCTGGCCAAGCCGCTGACGGCCCAAAGCATCCGGGCGTTTCGGGAAAATTGCGCCAGGGCCGGATACGATCCAAGGTACATCCTGCCCCACGACAGCTATCTGATCAATCTGTGTCATCCTGAAAAAGACGGGCTGGAAAAATCCCGCCAAGCGTTTCTGGACGAGTTCCGGCGCTGCGAGCAACTGGGCTTGCTCTACTTGAACTTTCATCCGGGCAGTCATCTGAATCAAATGACCGAAAGCCGCAGCCTGGCCCTGATCGCCGAGTCGATCAACTGGACCCTGGCCCAGACCAACAGGGTTGCCGCGGTGATAGAAAACACGGCCGGACAGGGGAGCAATGTTGGTTTTTGCTTCGAACACCTGGCTGAAATTATTGAGCGCATCGGGGACAAGACGCGCGTGGGGGTCTGCCTGGATACCTGTCACACTTACTCCGCCGGATACGATATCAAAACCGCAAGCGGATATGAACAGACCCTGCAAGCGTTCGATCGAATCGTGGGCCTGAACTACCTCAAAGGAATCCACCTGAACGATTCCAAGAAGCAACCGGGCAGCCGCGTCGACCGCCACGAACAAATCGGCCAAGGCACCTTGGGCCTCGAAACGTTTCGCCGCATCATGCGCGACAGCCGCTTGGAGCATATTCCGCTGATTTTGGAGACGCCCGATGACAGCTTGTGGCCGGAAGAGATCAGGCTTCTGAAAAGCATGACGGAAAGTGACTTATAAGCCGGACCCTTTTACAACCTTCCCTTCTTGATAATCGCCACCAGCAACCACACCCCCATGAATCCGGCGGCCAGAAATCCGATAAGTCCGATCAGGGAGATGCCGTGGAGCAAGGGCGGCATGTTGGAGATGACGATCAGGGCCGACCCGATGATCAAGGCCGCGATGATGATGGCAAAGGCGATGCGATTGCTGATTTGATCGTGGGTGATCAGCATTTTATCCAGATCTTTGAGCACGAGGGTCAGGGACATCTTCTTGTGGCGCAAAGCATGGCTGATCTCCAGCAGATCCTTGGGAAAGTCGGTCAGAAAATCATACGACTGCTCGACCAGCCGGATCACATCGTTCATCAGGCGTGCAGGCGTCAATCGGGCCATCTTGACGGTGCGGATGAAGGGGATGGCCGCCTGGATGATGTCGAACTGCGGATCGATCTGCCGGGCGATACACTCCACCTGCGACAAAGCCTTGAGCATCAGGAAAATATCCGGTGGAATGCGCATCCGGTTTTTGGTGGCGAGCTCCATCAGGTTTTGCATCAGCTTGCCCAACTCGATCTCGTTGAGCGGCTTGAAAAGATACAGGCCCACGAAATCGGCCACATCCCTCTCCAACTGTTTTCGATCGGGTTCGTCCTCCCATTGGGACAGCTTCAAAAGCACATCGGCCGTGCGCGGTTCATCGTGGTTGATCACGCTTTCGATCAAGGCCACAAACACCTCCCGCGTGGTCCGGTCCACAGCGCCCATCATGCCGAAATCGATCAGGCAGATGATATTGTCGGGAAGTACGAAAATGTTTCCGGGATGCGGATCGGCATGAAAAAAGCCAAAGGTGAAGATCTGTTTGAACAGGATATTGGCGCCGCGCTCGGTGATCAGCCGCCGCTGCAGTCCGGCCTGGTCGATCTTCTCGCTTTCGGACACTTTGATGCCATCCACGTACTCGATCGTCAAAATCCGCCGGCTGGAGTATTCGCGGTACACTTTGGGCACGTAAACGGTCGGATCATCCAGAAATTGGCCGCCCACACGTTCCATGCTCATGGCCTCTATGGTGTAGTCCATTTCTTTTTCAATTGTGCGGGCGAATTCTTCGACAATTTTGACGGGCCGGTGAAAGGCCAGCTCTTCGATATGGCGTTCGGCCAGGGTGGCCAGATGCAGCATGATCTCCAGATCGACTTCCACAATCTTTTCGATTCCGGGCCTCTGAATCTTGATGACCACCTCCTCCCCATTGTGGAGCCGGGCGCGATGCACCTGGCCGATGGAGGCCGACGCCAGCGGCTGCGGGTCGAGGTGGGCGAAGATCAGTTCATGGGAGCGCCCCAGCTCCGTTTCGATAATTCTTGAGAATGCATCGAAACCGAAGGCGGGCACTTTGTCCTGGAGCTTGGTGAACTCGTTGACGAAATCCACGGCAACCAGATCGGGGCGCGTGGAAAGAACCTGCCCGAGCTTGATGTAGGTGGGACCCAACTCCTCCAGCGCCATGCGAATGCGCTCGGCACGCGTGAGCTTTTCCAGGCGGTCGCGGCGCTTGCGAGAGATCATTTGCAGGCCGATTTCAATATACTGCTCGATGCGCAAAGTCTCGATCAGATCACCGAACCCATATTTGAACAAAACGCCCAGAATCTGGCGATAGCGGTTCAAGTGACGGTAGGTGCGCCCTATGGCACCGATCTTGCGAATGCTGATCATGCTGCTCCGGCTGGACTATACGCCTCGGGTCGCCATCGTGTTGACGATACTTTTGAGTTCGCGAATTTCTTTCTTCAATTCTTTCAGCTCGTCGGTGGTGACGATATTGGTTTTCTTCAGGAACTCCTTGACGCTTTTTTCGACCCGTTTTTCCAGCTTTTCCTGGACCTCATCGTAGCGCTGCTGAATGTCATCCAGAAACTTACGCCCTTCCGATTCGGACATTTCTCCTCTTTTCTGCAAATCTTTGACAAGATCTTCCAGCTCATCTTTGGTCTTGAGTGCCAGTCCGATACTGGTCAACATACTTTTTTTGATTAAATCCAGCATGGGTGATCCTCCTTGGAGAGAATGTTTATTGTTGTTGGCGGGTTATCCGAAAGCTAACATAGGGGTGGGGGGAATGCAAGACCGGGGCAGACGGACGAGGCAATTTGGCATGAATGTTATTCAGTAATTGCCGCAACTTTAAAAAGGCGCTTGACGGCGGTGGTTATCTTACCTAAGTTGAGGCACTTAAAGGGATATTTGGCCTGAGCAGGCAAGCATATCATCTCAGCCATGGAGGGGGAGAACGGATATTATGGCGTTTACCATTGCGTTGGCTGGAAAAGGCGGTACCGGCAAGACCACATTGGCCGGTTTATTGATCAAATATATGGTGTCCAACGGCAAGACGCCAATTCTGGCTGTGGACGCGGACGCCAATGCCAACCTCAACGAGGTTTTGGGCCTTGATGTCACATGCACATTGGGCAATGCGCGCGAGGACATGAAAAAGGGCCGGGTGCCGTCCGGAATGACCAAGGATGTATTCATATCCATGCGGCTGGAAGAAGCCGTGGCCGAGGAGCAGGGATTTGATTTGATCGTCATGGGGCAGCCGGAGGGGGCGGGTTGCTACTGCGCCGCCAACAGCCTGCTGACCAATTGCATTGAGCGTCTGGTGGAAAATTATGCCTATGTGGTGATGGACAATGAAGCCGGCATGGAGCATATCAGCCGGCTGACCACCAAAAATGTGGATATTTTGCTGATCGTCACCGATACATCGCGGCGTGGCCTGCAAGCCGGTTTGCGAATCGAAAAATTATCGCGCGAGCTCAATATCGGGGTAAAGAAGAGCTACCTGGTGATCAACCGGGCCAAAACCGATCCGGAGCCCGAGGTACTGGAGTTGATCCGGCGGGAAGGGCTGGAGTTGGCCGGGGTCATCCCCGACGACCAAACGGTCTATGCGTACGATCTCCAAGGGCGGCCCACCATTGAGATCGATGCGGGCAATCCGGCCGTTAAGGCCGCCTACGCCATGTTCGACAAAATCCTGGTGTGAGGGCCAAGCGGACCATCCATTGACTCTGCCGACCGATCCCTGCGGGTTTGCTGCGATTCTTCGGAATCCCGCATACGCTACGGCCTGATCGGGCGGAACGAACGCGGGAGGCAAGCAGCGAATCATGAGGCGAACGGGCTTTCTTTACGACCAGCGCTATCTGTTGCATGACACCGGCCCTTACCACCCTGAAAGAGCGGAGCGCTTGACCGCGATCCTGCAAGGCATCCAGGATGCCGGGCTGATGCCTCAATTGACCCGAATTCCGGCCCGCCTGGCGGACCTGGAGTGGGTGCAGGCGGTGCACAGCATGGCATATATCCGTCGTTTCGAGGAGCTTTGCCTGGCCGGTCGTCGCACTCTGGATTGTGAAGACAATCAAATGTGTCCGGATACCTGGGAAACAGCCCGGCTGGCGGCAGGCGGCGTCCTTGAAGCCGCACGCAAAATCATGGACGATGAGATCGACAATGCGTTTTGCGCCGTACGCCCGCCGGGCCATCACGCGGAGATGGGCGAGGCCATGGGATTCTGCTTTTTCAACAATGTGGCCATCGCCGCCCGTTATATACAGAAGCAATGTGGGATCAAGCGCGTCGGCATCATCGATTTCGACGTGCATCACGGCAACGGCACCCAACACATCTTTGAAGATGATCCCTCGGTTTTTTACTACTCCATTCACCAGCACCCCTCATTTGCGTATCCGGGTACGGGCCGGGAATTTGAAAAAGGTTCGGGCAGAGGTTACGGGTTCACCGCCAATTCTCCCGTTTTGCCCGGGCAAGGGGATGAGGATTACCGCCGCTTGATCGAAAAAGACCTGCTGCCCGGCTTCAAATCCTTTGTACCCCAGGTAATCATCCTTTCCACCGGTTTCGATGCCCACACGGATGATGAGATGGCCGATATGCGCCTGACCACGGAAGGATTTTCCTGGATCATGCGCACCATCATGAAAATGGCCGATGAGTACGCATATGGTCGGGTGCTGTCCGTCCTGGAGGGCGGCTATGCACTGGAGCGGCTGCCCGAACTGGCCGCCGAGCATGTGAAGATATTGCTTGGGGGGTAGATCAGTCAAAATGCTTCCATTTTGAAGCAATCTATAGTCTTGTCGGAGTCGAACGGCGGGATCGGAGAGGAGGAGAAAAGATGTTTGTCAGCAAATCTATGACGCGCAAAGTCGTCACGGTTTCCAGGGAGACTTCTTTATTGGAAGCTCAAGCCCTGATGCAGCAGCATCAAATTCGCCATTTGCCGGTGGTGACGGAAGACCAGCTGCTGATAGGCATCGTCACTGATCGGGACATACGCAGTGCCTTGCCGTACCACTTGGCCAAGGGAACGGCCGATAGCGAAGAACGCAAAAAATACCTCCACCTGAAAGTGGCCGATGTCATGACGGTTCAGCCCGTTACTATTTCTCCCACCCATACCCTGCAAGATGCGCTGCTGCTGATTCAGAGCACGCGCGTGGGTGCATTTCCGGTGGTGGATGAGCAAGGCCGACTAAAAGGCATTCTTTCCGTGCGCGATCTGTTGCGGGCTTTCACCAATGTCCTGGGTATCGGCCAGCCCGGCACCTTGCTGTGTATTCTGGCGGATGATC
The DNA here is from genome assembly GCA_003599575.1 of Desulfobacteraceae bacterium. GTDB lineage: Bacteria > Desulfobacterota > Desulfobacteria > Desulfobacterales > Desulfosarcinaceae > Desulfatitalea. The sequence goes on from QZKV01000138.1 coordinate 51,983, forward strand.
GGGTGGGCCAGCTCAAACGCATCGTCGATGCCATCACCGAGGAGGGGATCTCTTTCGGCAGCGTGCTGGTGGCGCGGTACTGGGAAAAAGACAAGCGTGCCGTATTCCCCTATTTGCTGACCAACAATGTCATGCGGGTTAAAAAGAAACTCCAGGAAATGGGCTTTACCTTGCTGGACCCCATGCAGTGGTATATGGACCAGCTGCCCAAGAGCGATGAGCCGTAGACTCTTATGAGCCTATACGAACCACCTTATAAAGATCTTTGCATTTACTACTTGAAGGGTCGCATCGGCCGTGATCTGCTTCTCGAAAAAGAAAAAGATTTCATCGGCAATTGGGAAGAAGCCGATGATTCGTTTCTTTTTTTCAAACGACCTGCGGATCGCTGCATGAACGGATTGTTGGGGCGACAGCCGCACCTGGTACTTCACGACCGGTATCAGATGTCTTACGAACAGTGGCAAGGCGATACCGTCAGCCCCTTCCGCGTGGGATGCCTTCAGGTGACGCCCCCCTGGCATGCCGAAGCGCATCGGCTCGATAAAACCGGTATTCTGCTGGATCCCGGGGTGGTCTTCGGCACCGGCAGTCATCCCACTACCCGCGACTGCCTGACGGCCTTGCAGCGGGCCTTTGAATTCCGGTCTCCCGCAAGTGTGCTGGATCTGGGGACCGGTACCGGCTTGTTGGCCCTGGCGGCAGTGCGATTGGGCGCCCGCAAAGTATTGGCGGTGGATCTCAACCATCTGGCGGCCCAAACCGCCCGGAGAAACGCCGTGCTGAACCGGATGACCGATCGCCTGTGCGTAGTGCAAGGCAATGCCATTAATTTCATGGACATATCCAGCGATCTTATGATATCCAATGTCCACTATGAAGTGATGCGACACCTGATAGCCGCGCCGGGGTTCGCCAGGCAGAAGCAATTTATCTTATCCGGCCTGCTCAGAACCCAGGCAAGAGAGATCGAATATCAGTTGCATAAACAAACCGTCGAGATCGTGCACAAATGGGAGCAGGACGGAACCTGGCACACTTACTATGGGCACAATAATGCTTAAGAATCACCTCTCTTCAGGCTCAGGCGCGGGCTGAAATTTTAAAGCCTGCGGAATACCCCTATCTTCCAGCGCAATATGCTGAGTTCTCCCCGGGGCGGTCAGCTGTCCCATTCCTTTGTTTCCTTTTGGAGGGATCGGACAAATCAAAAACGAGGTGCCGGCGAGTCCAACGATCTGGGTGGAGGATGCGATGAAACCACTTAGCCTGGGTTCCATGTGAAAAGAGGCATCTATGATCATACGCTGTTGGGGTTCGAGAGGTTCGATTCCGGTTTCCGGCCGTGAGTACATCAAATACGGCGGTGACACCACATGCCTTGAGATTCGCACCAAAAGCGATGATATCATCATTGTGGATGCCGGAACGGGCATCCGCCGGTTGGGCAATGAACTGATCCGGGAAGGGCGCTATCGATACAATTTCCTCCTGACGCATGGTCATTGGGACCATTTGATGGGGTTTCCGTTTTTCAAACCCCTGTTTCTCGAACATCCCGTGATTCATATGCATCGCGGAACCTATCACAAGAAATTCATGGAGAGCATGTTCGCCAAAGTCATGGCGCCGCCCAACTTCCCCGTGCGCTATTCCGATTTGAAAGCCAAAATCGTTTATGAGGAAGGCAACCCGGATAAATTCCGGATCGGATCGGTGACAGTGGTGCCGATTCAAATCAGCCATCCGAATACCGGCAAAGGGTACAAATTCATCGAAGATGGCAAGACGTTTGTCTTTCTCACGGACAATGAATTGGGTTTCGTCCACCCGGGCGGCCTGACGGCCTCGGACTATGGCGCGTTTTGCGAAGGCGCCGATTTTCTGTTTCACGATGCCGAATATACGCCCCAGGAATACAAACTGCTCATCGAATGGGGTCATTCCTCCTATATGGATGTGCTGGAAATGGCTTTTAAAGCGGGTGTGAAACAACTCGGCCTCTTTCACCTGAATCAGGAGCGAACCGATGATGAGGTTGACGAGATGGTGGACGCCTGCCGCAAGATCATCAGCGAACGCGGAAAAAAAATGAACTGCTTTGCGGTCGGATCGGATATGTCGTTTGAATTGTGAAAGGCATCCGGAACTTCCGCAAAAGACGGCGCCGTAAGCTGCGCCAAGATCCCCGCCCCAGACCCTCGCTGGGGCGACCACGGCACGCGACGCACCGAAAAAATGCCGCAACGCCACGGGGGAAGCGCAAAATCGAGCCTATTTTGAGGCGCCGCCAAGGATCGCATGACCGACCTATCCTCTCTGATCGAACAGTCCGCACAGGCATGCGCCCGCGCCCGTCGAGGTGTCGCCTTGACAGGCGCCGGTATATCCATTGAAAGCGGCATCCCCCCGTTCCGCGGGAAGGGCGGATTATGGGAAAAGATTGATCCGATGAAGTATGCCCATATTGAAGCCCTGGAGCGCAATCCCGCCGAAGTGTGGCAGGTCCTTTTTTTGGGTATTGCCGATCATTTGACCAAGGCTGCCCCCAATGCCGGCCACAAGGGGTTGCACCGATTGGAGCAAATGGGCGTTTTACAAACCATCATTACCCAGAATGTGGACGGCTTGCACCAGGCGGCCGGCAGCGGCGATGTGATCGAATTCCACGGCACACACGCGAGGCTGCGCTGCATGAGCTGCCATCAAAGCGCTTTATGGCATACCGTCAGCCTGGAAGTGATACCGCCGCGATGCGGCTGCGGTGGTTTTCTGCGCCCGGACGTGGTGATGTTCGGCGAACTCATCGATACGGCCTTGCTGCAACGCTCGCAGACCCTTGCAGCCACCTGCGACGTCATGTTGGTGGTAGGCACATCGGCCACCGTCGAACCTGCGGCTTATCTGCCGGTGCTTGCCAAGCACAATTCCGCATTTATCATCGAGATCAACCCCGAGCCTACCCCCTTGACCCACCGCATCAGCGATGTCACCTTGCTGGGCCCGGCCGGTGAAATGATGGATCGGCTGGTGAATAAAGTGGCCGATCTTCGCCACGGCGACTGATTCTTGCGCTTTTCTCAACCCGCGCTCCTGAAGACAAAATAGGGTCCAGCACCCATTTCATGCCCATCGGCTTCATTCTAACCTCTCGCACCCGGTAAATGCCTGAGGGTATGATCTGCCCCCCTCGCAGTGCGCCCGGGCCAAAAACCTATACGCAAAGAGGCCGGCCAAGCGCCTCCACCGAAATGACCGGCAGCCAGCCCCTGCCCTCCCGGAAAGGAGAATGGCCATGAAAAAGCACAAGCGAATTTTCATCCTGGGCATGTCCCTTGTGGTGTTCTCGTCAGGCGCATACCCGCTTTCAGCGGATCAACACGGACAGGGCAGGCCGGTATCGGGAACACAGACAGGCCTGCAAGATTCGGGAATGCATCAGGGCATGCGGGACACGCATCAAGCAATGCGGGATTCGCAGATGCAAAAGGGCAGGTTGCAATCGTCGCGGGGGGAAGCTCCAGTTTTCATCGGACCGGGTTCCCTGAGTCGTATTCAGCAAAAGCTCAGCGAACAGGGTTATGATGCCGGAAAAGCGGACGGTGTCTGGGGCAGTTCTACCGCCCAAGCGCTTCGACGCTTCCAGGAATCCCGAGGATTGGCGCCGACCGGTAATTTCAACATTGAGACACTCCAGGCTCTCGACCCGGCGGATCTCTTTTCCGGCGACCCGATGCAACAAGGCTCGAAGAAGCGACAATTTGCAAAGAGCCAGGGGGCGCCCTTGTTCATCGGCCCGTCTGATCTTCGCCGGGTCCAGCAGAACTTGCATAAGAAAGGCTTTGAAGTCGGAGCGGCAGATGGGATCTGGGGGACCAAAACGCAGCAGGCGATTCGACAGTTTCAGCAGGAAAAAGGGTTGGCGCCGACCGGGAGCATTAATTTGGCATTGCTCGAAAATCTCGGCCTCAAGCATGTCGTCGCTGCATTGACCACTTCCATTTCAGCCCGGGGGATGGCATCGGGGCAGCAGACTGGTCAGACCGGACAGGTGGAATCGGGTCAGTCTGAGGCGCACGGATACTTCGGGCAGGATCAAAGCACGCAGCAGGGGCAGACGGGCGGAATGCAAAATCAAAAACAAGCCACAGGCCCGGGGGCTCCGCTGTTCGCCGGTCCGGAAACGCTGCGCAAGATCCAGCAGGCTTTGAGGGAATCGGGCCATGCGCCGGGCAATACGGACGGCAAATGGAACCGATCCACTCAAAGAGCCATCAGTGAATTTCAAAAAGAGCAAAATATTGAAACCACCGGCAGCCTGACGATCGATACGATACAAAAGCTCATGGGCGGGTTCGATCGGCAAACCGCCCCCGGAGAGAATTCGCAGAAATCTCCCGGAAGGAATTCGCAGCAGACGCCCGGTATGGATTCCCGGAAATCACCTGGTATGGGATCATCTCCCGGCACAACCGGCCAATAGACCGCTTCCCCTCCCCTCCTGACGGGAGGCGGAATCGATTCCAAAGGTGATTCGAAAGTCATCCCTGTTCGGGCGAAAGCCAGCCGCCGTCAAAACCGGCGCGCGCAAGCCCTTCCTTAATGTAAGGGTTTTTCTTCATCAAATTCCAGATGAATTCGGAGCGGTAATTTTCGATCATCAGCAAAATGGGGCCCTGATCGATGGCCAGATAGTGGTTGTCGAACCATCCTTCGGGATGATCAGGGAAGGAAAGATTGAAAGCGTCCTTGAAACCGTATTCCCCGTAAAGCCGATCTCCGAATTCGGTCCGGAAGTGCTCCAGTGTCCCGATGGTGATGGCGGGTGCGAAGGGAATCGATCCGCCGACGGCTGTTGGTGAAATGGTCCCATCGTCCCTCAGATAGCCTGCGCTGGTGCCCCGTGCCCAGTACCTGTAAAAAGAGAGCTGCTTATCGCCGTTGTAAATGGTCGTCCCGGCCGGTCCATTGCAGGCCGTCAACCCCCAGACCCTCTCGTTGTAACCTTTCCATGCGCTGGGATTGGCAATGCAATACGCTTGCGCGGCGTACGTGGCCCGCTGGGAGTTGACAAAGTAATCAATACCTTTTGAACGCATGTAGGCGTCCTGGATCTCCCGGAAATCGATCCAGACATGCGAATATTGATGTCCGAACAAAGGCCCGAAGTTGACATGCGGATAATTGAAATGGGTGTCCCAGTGATAGGTGGATGTCCATTTCTCCCATGCCGCCGGATCGATGGGATGGGTTGGCGATCCAAGCGCCAGAATGTAGAGGATCATGGCCTCATTGTATCCTCTCCAGTAAGCATCGATATGCCCTTTTTCCGGCCGCCAGCCCATGCTGAGCAGCGGCTGGTGCTTTTTGGAATAAGCCCACGGCCATTCGATACGGCGGTACAATGCGTCGGCCAAGGTACGTATTCGGGCTTCCATCTCATTGTCGGCGTCAAAATAGGTCAAGGCGGAGAGCACCCCTGCGATCAGCAAGGCCGTGTCGATTGTCGAAAGCTCCGACCGGTGATGGCGGCGCCCGCTGTCCATGTCCAGGAAGTGATAAAAAAAACCTTTGTAACCGGCGGCGTTGCGCTGGTCATCGCTCTGGGGCGCCTCCCATAGAAAGCGCAAAGTGGTCAGGGTCCGTTCGGCGGCCTCCTGGCGGGTCACATACTGTTTTTCCACCCCGATCAGGTAAGCGGTCAGGGCAAACCCGACGCCCGCTACGCTTGAATATTCCATATTGGGGTAGCGATCCGGGGTGAGTCCGTTTTTGGGATTGGTGGTTTCCCAAAAAAATTTGAAGGTGTCCCGCTGTAAATCCTCCAGAACCGTCAACTGCTCCGGAGAAATCTTCCAGCTTTCAAAGCTGATGGATGGGCTGGCGTGTGCGGTTGCGATGATAATCAGGCATACAAGGGGGATCAACAGGTGGTGCAGGCGTTTCATCAGATACGTACCTTTCAGGTTGAGCATTGACGGGAAAAACAGGCATATATCATCTATGCCTGAAGCCCTTTCCCATTTCAGGGCATAAGGGCTTACGTTCAGTCCAGGATTCGTTTTAAAGCTATGTCGAAAGGGATACCGAATAACGGGTGGCCTGTCAATAGGTGGGCTGAACGGGTTTTTTTATCTGATTTCCATTCAGGGGAGATTGGGCCTGCAAGCCCATGGCGCAGCCGGTCGCAACCGCAATGAGTTTATAAAGTGCGGCCCAATCCCAGCCGGTGGGCGCTTGCGGATGTGCTGCGTTCAATGATCGCCAGATCATTGTTTGTGAAGATTTCCGGTTTGCTCAAGGCGGGCGGCCTGATCATCCCGGCGACATCCGCCATGAGCATGTCGGTTCCGGAAAGCCGGCAGTGTTCGAACAGGGTATGCACGCCTTCCACCGGAGAGCGGCAGAAGTCTTCGTAACGCACAATCCGGACGGCTGTGCGCAGCCGGGTCTTGGACGAAAGCTGATCGGCCAGAAAATCATGGATGAGGGCCCAGTAGCGTGCCCAGCCCTCCACTTCGGCGCCGCTTTCCCACAGGTCGATGATGTGCGCCACCCGTTCCGGGTCACCGGGATTGATCGGGCGGCGATCAAGGCCGAATTCAAAATGACCGATGCGCTGCAAATGGGTGAGCGCGCGGGGGTTGAGCTGTTGGCCCTGGCAAAAGCGCCGGTGCTGCTTCATCAAGGAGGCGACATGCCAAATCGGTTCGCGCACCGGGATGACGAAACGCGCATCCTCGAATAGCTTCAACAAGTAGGACAAGCGGGTGATATTGTAATTGCCTTTGGCAAGATAGCGGCGCCTGCCCCTGACCAGGAGCAGCTTGCGGATGTGGTCGCGGTAGAAATTTTCAAAGGCCTGATTTTGGGTTTCTTCATCAAGAATGGCCGATTGGGCTGGATCGTGTAGATCGGAGAAAAAGGCTGTCCACAACACCTCTTCGAATGCTTCAGGACTCTCCGGGGTGATAAAGATGCCATCGCGGTGCGTACGCTCCCGCACGCGTGTATTGTCTTGAGGGGTGCGCTCCAGATAGCGGTTCCACATGTAAGGCGTGAACAGCAGGGGATAATCTTGATAGCGGTGAGCGGTCAGATCGGGGTGTTGATTTAAAAGTTCCAGGAGAAGCGTGCTGCCCGAGCGGGCCAGCCCGGTCACATAGATAGGTTGCCCAACGTGAATATCGGCCATGGACTGGGAGAGCATGTTGGTTTCCAGATTACCCAGCCACTTCCAGAGACCGTTGTTGCGGCAGACGAACCCGCCCAGAAAATGGACCCAGGCAGCGACCTCAAAGCTTTCCGACAATTCTGCAACCTGACTTTCGGACCCCATGCCCGCCTCACGCTATTTTTAATTTCGTCTTCAAAACGATCGAAACCACCAGCAATGCCGCAAAAAAGATGATCTCCCAGCCGCGCATCCAATTCGGCCCAAAAGAAAGATGCTGCTGGCGAGGCAGTCGCGCCTGGATGCGCTCGACAGGTGCATCGTCCGGCAGATAGCCGGCCGGATTGGCAATCAAGCTATTCCACCATCGCCGTTTATGGATCACGGGAACAGGCGCATCCAGACGGGCGTCGGCGACGATCCGGTTATCTCCATCAACCACGACAATGTGCGGGTACTTCCCGGTTCGTAGTTCGTTCGGCTCGATCCAGGAAGCCTTGAATTGTTCCGGAACTGTGCGAATCTGCAAAGGCATTCCCGCGGACGGATAGGCATGCCCATACTCGGTGCTTAACCAATTCAGCAGGATTAAAAGGGGAACTGAGGCCAGGATGGCCGGCCAGCCTACCCGGGCCACCTGGCGCAAGGCGGTGAGCAGCATCTCGCGCATCAAAGGCCACGCTTCTTTCAGCTCACCATCGAAGGCATTCAGCCGGTGCTGGGTTTGGCTCAACTTGCGCTTTCCGGCGCTGATCCGTTCCTGGGCAGAGAGCTGCCGGTACAGCACCATGGAAACCAAACCGGCCACCCCCCCCCATAAAACAAGACGCAGCCAGGAAGGCAGCGCCACTGCTGCAAGGCCGTCCAACCAACCGAACAGAGGCGCCGGCACATCAAAAACTCCCATGGCATACTCCGTCGTCCCGAGGTATCCTGTGCCCGTTTACCTGGATGCGGTCATGTCAACCAGCAACCGGGCCAACGGGTTGCTGAAAAATCGGTCTGTCCACGGGCAAAGGACAAACGGATCAACCCGGGTAAAGCAGCGATCGCCTCGCCTTATTCTTGATGGCTTAGTGGCGAGGCATCTGCGGCCTGCTCTCCGCCTCATCGTTGCTGACGCGCGCGCGCTGACGAATCCGCCGCAAGGGCCATAAGATCAGAAAAGCCAATGCCGCACCAATGGCAAGCAACAAGCCCCACAGAGCGCCAAGCAGACTCAGCCCGGCTCCCGGTCCGACATAAGCAGCAGCCGTTTGAACGGCACCGAGCAAAATGAGAACCAACAATGCTAGTATTTTCTTTTTCATGGCGTTGTATCCTCCCTGGCCATTAAAGTTTCATTCAGTTCGTCCAGAAAATCCGCACTGAGATCTTGTGGATCGATGCGTTGAGCCCAGTTGACGACGGCAATGAGCTGTTGTTCTGCGCCGGCGCGCACCGGGTTGGTGAATTCCCAAACGGTTTCACCCTTGCGGTTCACTTCCAGCAGGCGGCCGCCGTCTGATTCGGTTATCAAGATGTTTCCATTGGGCAGAAGTTGTTGATCGGATCGGATCATGCTCTGGAAGGGCCGGCCCGCTGTTCCCGCATATTCCCATACAATGGTGCCCGCGCCGGGATCCACCTCGATGACCCGGGATTCGCCGCCCTTTCCGAAATTGCCCCGATTATCAAAAATCATGATGTTGCCGTTGGGCAGCAGGTCCGGATCGTGTTGGGCAAGCCAGGGGCCGCGAGCCGCCCAAACAATCTTTTCCTCAGCCACATCGAGCAAGGCAATGGTACCGCCGGCCAATTCGCGAAAGGAAAGCAGGATTTGCCCCGGCGCAGCGGCCGGGATTTTATTGCGTAAACGGGCGGCCGTCTTTTCATCCAGAAGGTCCACATTGTTGGTGTGCAGCGGATCGGCCAAACTGTAATAAGGAATGAGCCACAGGAGACGCCGGAAATCGGATTTATTCACCGCATCCAGCAAAGAGATCTTTTTGAGCGTACGGCCTTCCGGCGAAACGATCACCAGGAAATCATCCAGAACCGGTAATTCCAGGTGATCGACTCCCTCGGGCTGTCCGGAACGAAAATCCTGGGTCAGGCCGTAGATGAGGCCGTCCGGTCCGACGGCAAAATCGTGATGGAAAAAGTCCAGATTTTTCCAAATAAGTTGCGATTCACGATCGAGCTTGACCATCCCGTAGCCATAGGGGGTGTCGCCCACACCGATATAGATCGCCAGCAGATCCCCATTGGGAAAAAGATGGGCCTTTAAAAGGTTGGTACGATCGTCGGGGGCCGGTTTGCGGACTGCGGCCGATCCATCCCACACGGTACTGAAAGGCCGCTCCCATTCGTGGATGACGCGACCCTGCATATCGATCAGAAAGGCTTTATTGGCGTGCCCAGAGGTGTACAAGGTCAGGCCGTCGCTTGCCTTGCGCCGATTGTGCACCGAAACGCCGCTTTGGGGCGTTTTTGCCTGTGCCCACAAATCAGTGGAAAAAGGATCGTGATAGCGCGTGTATTTTACGTAAAGGGCCGTACCGGCGCGGTAGGCATCCCGGAAGTAGCCCGCGGGTTTGATCCCAGCCACCGTTATCATTGCGCCACCGACAAACCCTAGAAAAACAATAGCCGTCACGAACAGCAGAAAGGGCACCCGCAGCGCAATCCATCGCGACATGCGACCCATGGCGCTGTCCGTGGCGGTCGGCAGGGAAGACTTGTTTTCTCTTGAATGCTCATGGTCGCTATGTTCAGTTTTATCCTTTTGCATAGGTACCCCGTTGCGGATGCAGATCGCCGCTTAAAAATATGGAAGACGTTCTGCCGGCATTAGAAGGGATAAACAGGTGCCCCAACGAGAGCGGGGAGAGAGAACAGGGAGAGAACAAAGAATTAGGCGATCAAATCCTTTGCATCACTTCCTCAAAAGATATTATACGATAAATCCTGTGGTAGGGGTGTCAAGAAAGCGCTGGGCGTGTGCTTCCGCTACCTCCCCTCACGGAAGGGCACAGCCGAAGATGCAGAAGACTGTCTGCGAAGAGCATCCCGCAAGATCGAGCGCGCCCGCGGGGAATTTAAAAATCGGCCAAACAGGACACCAATTGGGCATTGGATGGCAGCAATTCTCAGTGGCGACATGGGTTCAAATAGACTTCACACCTACCCTAAAGCGATCCCCATGTGAACCTCCGTCACGGCCGGGTCATGGTCGTTGAAAAGGTCCGCCCGAACAGCACCTGTGTTCGTGGAGAATTGCTGACAGGAAGGGCCGTGCCAACCCACGGCCGGGCATGAACCAAACCCATTTTTTGAAAAGCTTCTTCTATGCTAAACAAACCCTTGCTCCATGCCGATTCGCCCGGATGGGTCGTGCGCGTGAAGCTGACGCCGCCTTCATTGCGGGACAACTCCGCAGACGCAGACCGCCTTGGCCGATTGCTGCAACGCCGATTACGCGTCGACCAAATCCATATGGACTTGAACCTGCGCAAAAAGCTGCCGGCCTTGCTGCGGGAGGCCGCCTATAAAGTACGTTGCGTCATTTTTCAGGAGGGCGGTTGTACGATCTTGGTCCACGTCGCGCCTGATCCATCACCCGAGGTCTTGGCCGGCCTGGCCGTGGATCTTGGAACGACGCGCGTGGTGGCGCGCTTGTTGGATCTGGAGCGGCTGAATGTGCTGGCTGAAGGCGCCTTTGACAATCCCCAGATTTCCATCGGAGCGGATATTCTGTCGCGCATCCATCATGCTGATCAACCCTCCGGACAGGAGCACCTGCAAGCTCTGATCGTTTCCGGATTGAACCGGCAGATCATGGAATTGTCCCGCTCGTGCGGTCTGACCCCCCAGCATATCCATCTGCTCAGCGTGGCCGGCAATACGGCCATGAGCCATCTGTTGGTAGGTTTGCCGGTGCACTGGATGATTCGTGAACCCTATATCCCGGCGGTCAATCGGTTCGGCCTGATCCCGGCCGCGCAAATCGGATTGAGGGTTCATCCCCTGGCGCAAATGATGGTCTTTCCGGACGTGGGCAGCTATTTCGGCGGCGATTTGGTGGCCGGCATTCTCTTTTCCGGACTGCACCGCCGCTCGGAGACCGCTCTTCTGGTGGATGTCGGCACCAATGCCGAGGTGGTGCTGGGCAATCGCGAGTGGATGATCGCCTGCGCCGGGGCTGCCGGACCGGCACTGGAGGGCGGGGTCACCCGGATGGGCACCACCGCCGCCCCCGGCGTGATTGACCGCGTGCGCATCGACCCGCAAACCCGCACGTTCGAGATCCACACGATCGACGATCTGCCGCCCAGAGGTATCTGCGGTTCG